>NZ_JBOFQF010000038.1:0-150203 GCF_051660745.1 Segniliparus sp.
TGGCAGATATCGCCCGGACTATTGACCACATTTCCGGCGGTCGGCACATCCTTGGGCTCGGGGCCGGCTGGTACCAGCCGGACTACGACGAGTACGGCTACGAGTTCGGGACGTTCACCACGCGGTTCAAGCTGTTCGAAGAGGGATTGGAGCGAATTGTCGCACGGTTCGCGAAGCTCAACCCCGCCCCGACCCGGCACATCCCGATCCTGATCGGCGGGACGGGGGAGAAGAAGACGTTGCCGCTGGTGGCGAAGTACGCCGACATCTGGCACTCCTTCGGCGACATCCCCTCGCTGGAGCGCCGCAAGGACATCCTCGGCGGGCTGTTGGAGCAGAACGGCCGCCCGGCGGACGCTGTCGAGATCTCCCAGGAGTGGCCGGGGATCGAGCGGGCCGACGAGTACGTCGCCGCCGGGGTGACGTTCTTCAACATCTCCCTGTTCAATCCCGTGGAGGCCCCCTTCGTCAACGTGGACGACGACCTCTCCCTGGTCAAAGAGGCGCTCGCCTGGCGGGACAAGGCGAACGGCTAGAGCCCTGCCGCGTAGTTCGCGAGGGAGCGGCGGTACCTCGGGAGACGCCCGGCGAGGGCGGTGAGCGCGAGGCCGAGGCCTTCGCGCTCCTGCCCGAGGTCCGCGAGACAAAGAGCGAGGAAGGCGACGGCGCAGTCGTGGAGCGCGGCGGTGTCCTCGTCCTCGGCAGGGCGCCCGAGCTCGGCTCGGAGCAGCTCGGCGCCTGCCGCAGGCTCGCCGAGGTTGCGCAGCGTGCTGGCCAGCTGGACCACGGCCTGTCTTCGTCGTGGGCTGTCGAGCCCGCCCGCGAGGGCGCGGCGATAGCACTCCGCCGCTTGCCGCTCGTGGCCGGTCGAGTCGTGCGCCCCGCCGAGCTCGAAGAGCCCGACCGGGTCGCCGTCGGGCAGCTCGGCGACGAGCAGGGCGACTGCGGCGAGGAACCCGTCCGGCTCGTAGTCGTCGAACGCGTCCCAGAGCGCGTCGATCCGCTGTTGCCATGGTGCGTCCATCGGGACAACAGTAAGCGCTCGCGGAGTAGGCTCGGCTGGCGCGTGCCGCGCCGAGCCGAAGGAGCTGCCTATGTCCGTCGACGTGTCGGTCGTCCGAACCATTGACGCGCCCGTGTCCCTCGTCGAGTCGGTCGCGGTCGACCCGGCGACCGTCCCACGCTGGTACGCCAAGATCGACAGCGCCGTGCCGCAGGGCGGCGGGCCGCTGCGGGTCGGCTCGGTCGTCGACTTCCGCGCGCGGTTCCTCGGGCGCTCGCTCGTCTACGCCTACGAGGTGACGGCCTGGGAGCGCGGACGGCGGTTCGAGATGCGCACCGCGTCCGGCCCCTTCCCGATGCGGACGGAGTACCTGTTCGAGGAGCGCCAGGCGGGCGGCGGCGCGCAGACTGTCATGACGCTGCGCAACTCGGGGGAGCCCACGGGCTTCTCCAAGCTGGTCGCGCCGTTCATCGGCCTCGCGATGCGCCAAGCGATGACGAAAGACCTCGCCGCGCTCGACGCCCTGGTCCAGGGCGTCCGGGCGGGTTAGAGCCGCTCGACGATCCAGTCGATGGACTGGGTGAGGGCGGTGACGTCGTCCGGGTCGACGGCGGGGAACACGCCGACGCGCAGCTGGTTGCGGCCCAGCTTGCGGTAGGGCTCGCGTGCCCTGGCGCTGTGACGATGCCGTTCGCCCGGAGCGTCCGGGCGGGTTAGAGCCGCTCGACGATCCAGTCGATGGACTGGGTGAGGGCGGTGACGTCGTCCGGATCCACGGCGGGGAACACGCCGACGCGCAGCTGGTTGCGGCCCAGCTTGCGGTAGGGCTCGGTGTCCACGATCCCGTTCGCCCGCAGCACGGAGGCCACCTTGGCGGCGTCGACGTCGTCGTTGAAGTCGATGGTCGCGACCACCGGGGAGCGCAGCGCCGGGTCCGAGACGAACGGCGTGGCGAACTGGCTCTTCTCGGCCCAGTCGTAGAGCCGGGACGAGGAGTCCTTGGTCCGCGCGGTGGACCAGGCGAGGCCGCCCTGGCCGAGGATCCACTCCAGCTGCTCGGCGAGCAGGATGAGCGTGGCGAGCGCGGGGGTGTTGTAGGTCTGGTCCTTCGGGCTGTTCTCCAGCGCGATGGGCAGGGAGAGCGACTCGGGGACCCAGCGGTCCGAGAGCTCGTTCACGCGCTCGAGCGCGGCGGGGGAGAAGAGCGCGAGCCACAGGCCGCCGTCCGAGGCGAAGCCCTTCTGCGGGGAGAAGTAGTACACGTCGGTTTGTGTCGCGTCGAGCGGAACCCCGGCGGCGGCGGAGGTGCCGTCGATGACGACCAGCTGGTCGGTGGCCCAGCTGGGGCGCACGACCGGCACGGTCACGCCGGTGGAGGTCTCGTTGTGCGCCCACGCCACCACGTCGACCGGCTCGCCGGGGGCGGCTTCCGGAAGGGCGGGCGCGGTGCCCGGCTCGGACTTGACGATCACCGGCTCCTTGCGGTCCGGGTGCTTCGCGACGACGCTCGCGAACTTCGAGCTGAACTCGCCGAAGGCGAGGTGCAGGGAGCGCTCGCGGACCAGGCCGAACGCGGCGGCGTCCCAGAAGAGGGTCGCGCCGCCGTTGCCGAGCAGCACCTCGTAGCCGTCCGGCAGGGAGTAGAGCTCTTTCAGGCCCGCGCGGATCCGCTTGACCACGTTCTTGACGGGGGACTGGCGGTGGCTGGTCCCGATCACAGCCGTCGCGTTCGCGACGATGGCCTGGATCTGCTCGGGGCGCACCTTGGAGGGGCCTGCGCCGAAGCGTCCGTCTTTGGGTTTGAGGTCGGCGGGGATCTCGAAAGCGGTCACGGCTATCAGCCTACCGTGGCGCGGCCTAAGCTAGATCCATGACCGCCGACCCGACTGCGGGCCCGCCCGCGTTGCCCGACCTCCGCGAGGAGTACCAGGACGCCACGCCGGACCTGGACGTGGCAGACGTCCAGGTCGGCTGGCACGTGCTTTTGGAGCAATGGCTCGCGCAGGCGTGGGCGGCGGGACTGCCGGACGCGAACGCTATGGTGCTCGCCACTGCGGACCGCGAGGGCCGCCCGCACAGCCGCTCGGTCCTGTGCAAGGGCATCCATCCGGACGGGATCGACTTCTACACGCACTACGCCTCGGCGAAGGGCGCGCAACTGGCCGAGCAGCCGCTCGCCTCGGCGACTTTCCCCTGGTACGGGCTTTCCCGGCAGGTCCACCTCCGGGGCGAGGTGTCCCGGCTCGACCACGAGTTCTCGGACGGCTACTGGTCGCGCCGCCCGAGGAGCAGCCAGCTCGGGGCGTGGGCCTCGGAGCAGTCCCGGCCCATCGGCTCGCGGGAGGAGCTCGAGGCGAAGCTGCGCGCGGCCGCCGAACGGTTCCCCGAGGACGAGCCGGTGCCGCTGCCCTCGGGCTGGGGCGGCTACCGGCTCGTGCCTTCCGAGGTGGAGTTCTGGCAGGGCCGGGCGAGCAGGCTGCACAACCGGGTGCTGCTGACGCGCGACGGCGCGCAGTGGCGGGCGACGCGCCTGCAGCCTTAGCGGGAGCGGGCGGCGAGAAGCCCGGCCAGCCAGTCGGCGGCCTCGTGCTGCGCGAGGACCTCTGCGGCGGAGCCGGGGTCGACGTATGCGCAGACGGAGGACTGCGTCAGGACGCGGCCCCGCAGCAGGGTCGATTCGTCGCAACGCCAATCGGGCACATCGGTATAGACGCCGTGCTGGTGGAGCCCGGTTTTTTCCACGGAGTCGACGGCATGGGCCCAGGTGCGCTCCCCGTCGGAGCCGTTCGCCGTGAAGGTCGCCCGGCCGCAGGAGCGCACGGCCTCGGCCAGCGCGGCCATGACGGCGGCGGCGAGGCCTCGGAGGGGAGTCTTCACGGTCTGTCCTCCTCAGTCGGTCCGCGCGGCGAGGGCGGCGGTGATCCGGTCGAGCCTCGCGTCCACGGCCTGCGCCTCGGCGGGGGACTCGGCATGCACGACCTGGCAGATGGTGGCCGAGACGATGGAGCGCCCGTGGAGCCGGTGGTCGTTCGCGCAGGGCCATGCCTCGTAGCCGTCCTGGCGGCTGTACCAGCGGACCCGGTCCGGCTGGACCTGGGCGCGGTCGAAGCGCCACACGATATCGCCGTCCGGCTCGTGCGCGACGAACGTCTGGGCCGCGCAAGAGCGCACGCCCTCGGCCAGCCTGCCGAACGCGGCCGCGGCATCCTGCGCCGTGGGGTACACGGCGACGGACTGGCTGGCGGTGTGCGGCGACTGCTCGTCGGTCAGCCGGTGCACGCCGTCGCTGTCGATCTCGCTCTGATACGAGGCGTAGTCGTCGCCGTACACGAGCGCGGTGCCGGAGTTGTAGACCGTCCGGCACGAGTCCGGGGCGGTGTCTGTGATCTGGGTGTTCGGCGCGTCGCTGGCCTGCTGCGTCTCGACGAGCGGGAAGCCCGCCAGGCGGCTCAACACGTCGACCGGCAGCAGCGGCTCGGCGGGGTCTGCGACGGCGGGCGGCGCGAGGACGGCGAGGACCGCGATGCCTCGGACGAGCGCGCGAATCCCCACGGGGCAGAGCATAACATGAAACGAGACTCAGCGTCTCTGAGAGTCGCCGAGCTCAGGAGGCGCGGGCGACGAGCTTCTTGGCGATGCCTCTGACCTGGTTCGCGAGAGTGCTCGCCTGTGTCGCCGAGGCGGGGTCGACGAACCGGCAGACCGAAGCCTCGACCACGGCGTTGTCGCTGAGCTGCGCGGCGAGCGAGCACCGCCAGCGCGGCCGGTTGTCGAGGAGGCTGTGCCAGCTGGCGGTGGTCGTGCCGATCTGGTCCACCGCGTTGCGCCAGGTCAGGTTGCCTCCCGCCCGGTGCTCCACCGATGTCTTGGAGCCGCAAGAGCGCAGGCCCTTCGTGAGGGCGGCGAACACGTCCGAGGCGGCTTTCGCCGTGGGGAAGACGCCGACGATCTGGCCCGCGACGACGTGGTAGTCGTCTCCTTCGCCGTCCGCGAAGCTCGACCCCTGGTAGCTGGTCCACATGGCTCCGTAGACGAGCGTGGTGGTGGCGTTGCTCGCGGCCCGGCACTCTTGGGGCGTGGTCTGGCTCGGGCCGTTCGGGGAGCTGAGCGCCCATTGCTCGACCGAGAGGTCCGCGCCGATGGCGGCGCTCAATTCGTCGGCGGAGAGCAGGACGCCGTCGGGGGCGGCGGAGGCGGGCGACGGCGCGCAGAGGACCGCCGCGGAAGCGAGCAGGGAGGCGATCGGCGAGCGTTTCATAAGTCCGTCAGTCTAGCCCCATGCGCCACAGGAGCATGCACCAGTCAGCGGTGCGGCGGCGGCGCTCATGGCAGTTTCGCGGCCATGGCCGCGACGGCCTGCTGGGCCGCCTCGTCCTGGTCCTGGGCTGTTTTGCGGCGGCGAAGGGGGGCGAGAAGCTGTGAGCACCTCATGCGGCAGATGCTAGACGCTCGGTTTCGTTAAGGCGCGGTCAGGCCAGCTCGAAGCGGACCTCCTGGCCGGGGCGCACTTGGGCGAGCAGGTTGACCGCAGGCTCGTCCAACACGCAGACCACGGGGTAGCCGCCGGTGGTGGGATGGTCGGCGAGGAAGCAGACGAGCTCGCCCGATGGCGTGGCCTGCACCGAGCCGTGCGTGATCGGCTCGCTCGAATATGTCGCCACATCCCAGTCCGAGCGCCCGTCCGGCCTGCGCAGCCGGACGCCGACCCGGTCGCTCTTCTCCTGGACGGCCCACGTCCCGAGCGCGGGGTCGAGCCCGAGGGCGCGCTCCGCCCTCGGCCCGCGAAGCCCTCGGAGGACGAACGGCCCATCGGGCGGCTGCGGCCCGAGCGAGAGGAAGTCCCACGGCGGCGGGCTGGACGCCGGCGTGCCGACCGCGATCCGGTCGCCCGCGCGGATCGGCGCGGGGCCGAGCTTGCTGAGCACGCAGGTGGACCGGGAGCCGAGGGCCGCGGGCGGCTCGAACCCGCCGCGCACGCCGATGTAGGTGCGGACCCCGAAGGGCGGGAAGCCGAGGATCAACGTCTCGCCCTTGCGCAGCTCGACCCTGGTGGCGTGCTCGACGGGCACGCCGTTGACCGTCGCGGGCGCGGGGGCTCCCGCGATCAGGACCTCCAGCGCGGCCTCGGCCCGCAGCGAGAGCCCGCCGAAGAGGCATTCGATCGCAGCCGCGCCGGGGTCGTTGCCGAGGAGCTGGTTCGCCGTGACGAGGGCGCCCCGGTCGGCGGCCCCGCTCCTTGGCACCCCGAGATGGGCGAGCCCGGGGCGGCCCAAGTCTTGGAACAGGGCGGACGGCCCCGGCGTCAGGATCCTGACCATGCGCTCGCCCATCCGCTACACCGCCACGAACCGGACGAGGCAGCCCGGCGAGAGGAGCGAGGGCGGATCGCGCTCGGGATCCCACATGGGCGCGTCGGTGGTCCCGATGAGCTGCCACCCGCCCGGCGTGGCCATGGGGTAGACGGCGGAGTACTGCGCGCCGACCGCGACCGCGCCCATCGGGATCCGGGCCCTCGGCGACGTGCGGCGCGGCACGGCGAGCCCCGCGTCCGGGTTGACGAGATACGCGAAGCCGGGACAGAAGCCGAGGAACTGCGCCGTCCACGGCGACCCGGTGTGCGCCGCGACGAGATCCTGGACGGATTTGCCCGCGAGCTCGGCGGCTTCGGCAAGGTCGGGGCCGTTGTAGCGGACCTCGACGACAACCGGCTCGGCCGCGCGGGCGGGAGGCTCGGCCCCGGCCCGGACGGGCTGGACGAGTGCCGCGTCACTGAGGGCCTCGGCATGGTCGGAGATCACCATGAGCGTGCGGTCGCCGGGCACGACCTCGGCCAGCCTCGGGTCCTCGCGCAGTCGCCCGTACAGCTGAAAGACCTGTTCTTGGTCCTCGCAGTCGATCAGGAGCGCGCCCGCGCCCGCCCGGGTCACGCGCATTGCGCGAGGGCCGTTTGACTGGTGTTCACCGACTCAAACTACCCTCAAGTAGCACAGTTGGCGCAGGCCGATTAGTTTGGTACGAACCAGAGGCCGGACGAGATGGTCTGGCCCAGGACGGTGAAGGAGCTCTCGTGTCCGTAGGCCAGCCTGCAGAGCAGATCGACCAGAGCGCGGTCGGCGCGGCGACATTGCGCTACCCGAGTGGCGAGAAAGAGCTGAACATCGCCCCGGCAGTCGAGGGGAACTCGGGCATCGAGCTCGGCAACCTGCTGGCCTCGACCGGGTACGTCACCTACGACGAGGGCTTCATGAACACCGCCGCGTCGAAGTCGGCGATCACCTATATCGACGGGGAGCAGGGCATTCTGCGCTACCGGGGCTACCCGATCGACCAGCTGGCGGAGAAGTCCACCTTCTTGGAGGTCTCCTACCTGCTCATCTACGGCGAGCTGCCGACGAAGCCGCAGCTGGACGACTTCTCGCACAAGATCTCGCGGCACACGATCCTGCACGAGGACCTCAAGCGCTTCTTCGACGGCTTCCCGCGCAACGCGCACCCGATGCCCGTGCTCTCGTCCGCGGCGAACGCGCTCTCCGCCTACTACCAGGACTCGTTGGACCCCTCCGACCCCCGGCAGGTGGAGCTGTCCACGATCCGCCTCCTCGCGAAGCTGCCGACCATCGCGGCCTACGCCTACAAGAAGTCGGTCGGCCAGCCGTTCCTGTACCCGGACAACTCGCTCAACCTGGTCGAGAACTTCCTGCGGATGACCTTCGGCTTCCCCGCCGAGCCGTACGAGATCGACCCGAACGTGGCCAAGGCGCTGGACATGCTGTTCATCCTGCACGCCGACCACGAGCAGAACTGCTCCACCTCGACCGTCCGCCTGGTCGGCTCCTCGAACGCGAACCTGTTCACCTCGGTCTCCGGCGGGATCAACGCGCTGTGGGGCCCGCTGCACGGCGGCGCGAACCAGGCCGTCCTTGAGATGCTCGACCAGATCAAGACCTCCGGCGAGAGCGCCTCGGACTTCCTCGCGAAGGTCAAGGACAAGAAGACCAAGATCAAGCTCATGGGCTTCGGGCACCGCGTGTACCGCAACTACGACCCGCGCGCCGCGATCGTCAAGAAGACCGCCGACCAGGTGCTCGAACAGCTCAAGGTGGTCGACCCGCTCTTGGACATCGCGAAAGAGCTGGAGCAGGCGGCGCTCACCGACGACTACTTCGTCTCGCGCAAGCTGTACCCGAACGTGGACTTCTACACCGGCCTCATCTACCGCGCGATGGGCTTCCCAGACCGCATGTTCACCGTGCTGTTCGCCCTCGGCCGCTTGCCCGGCTGGATCGCGCACTGGCGGGAGATGCACGAGTCCGGGCCGCTGAAGATCGGCCGCCCGCGCCAGATCTACACCGGCCAGCCCGAGCGCGCCTACAGCTCGATCACCGACCGGGTGTGACCTCGGCCGAGGCCGAGAGAGGGCCTGGGCTGTTCCGAAGGCTGCTGCGCCTGGCGAGGCGGCTTGTCGTCCTCGCGCTCGTGCTGTCCGTCGCGGCGGTGGCGGCCGCGATCGTGCTCGAAGCGAAGCTGCGGCGCTCGGACGTGTTCGGCGACTATCCGGGCAGGCCGGAATCCGCCGGGGGCGTCAACTGGCTGCTCGTCGGGTCCGACTCGCGGGTCGGGCTCTCGGACCGGCGGCAGGAGCAATTGGCAACCGGCGGGGACGTCGGGCCGCCGCGCTCGGACACGGTGCTGCTCGTGCATCAGCCCGGCTCCGGCCAGACTGTGGTGGTGAGCCTGCCGAGGGACTCCTTCGTGCCGATTCCGGGCGAGCCGAGCAGGGACAAGCTCAACACCGCGTACGCTCGGGGCGGCGCCAGGCTGCTCGCGCAGACGGTGGAGCTGGCCACCGGCCTGCGGCTCGACCATTACGCCGAGATCGGCTTCGGCGGGCTCGCGGACGTGGTCGACGCCGTCGGCGGCGTGGACATGTGCCTCGACGAGCCGCTGAGCGACCCGCTCGCGGGCGTCGACCTGCCGAAGGGCTGCCAGCACCTGGACGGCGCGAAGGCCCTCGGGCTGTCCCGCTCGCGCGCCACGCCGAGGGCGGACTTGGACCGGATGCTCCACCAGCGCGTTCTCATGGCGGCGCTGATGGCGAAGCTCGACTCGGGGTGGACGCTGGCCAACCCGCTGCGGGCGAGCGCGCTGTGGCGCGCGCTTGTGGACGACGTGTCCTTCGACGACAGCGCGCACGTGTGGCAGCTCGCCTCGCTGGCGAAGGCGCTGGGCGGCCCGGTCGAGGCGACCGTCGTGCCGATCGGCGGTTTCGAGGACACCGATGTCGGGAACGTCGTCGTGTGGGACAAGGACAAGGCCAAGGCGCTGTTCCAGTCTATGACGTGAGCGGGCCGCCGAGGATGTTGCCGACGATGCCCCGGATGACGTTCGACCCGTCCTCGCGGCGCAGCTCGTCGTACCAGGCCTGGGTCGCCGCCGCGTCTTTGGCATGGGTCACGTCGCACCGCTTGCGGGCGCGCAAGACGAGCTCGCCCGCTCGTTCGGTCCGCGACCGCTCGTACGCCAGGAGCGCGGCCCGCGGGTCGTCCGGGTGCTCCTGGAACGCGAATTGCAGCGCGATCGCGTCCTCCATCGCGCTGCACCCGCCTTGGCCGATGTCCGGGGTGGTGTTGTGCGCGGCGTCCCCGAGCAGCGCGACCCGGCCCTTCGCCCACGTGTCGAACGGGTCGATGTCGAAAATCTCGACCCGGTTCGTCGTCGCGGGGTCGACGGCCTCGACCAACGCCCGCACCCCGCCGGACCAGTGGCCGAACTCGGCGGCGAGGACCTCCTTCGCCGTGCCCGGCTCGTACGGCAGCCCCTCGGGCTTCGGGACGTCGAAGAAGAAGTAGAAGCGGTTCCCCGCGACCGGCATCACGGACGCGCGCTTCCCCTCGCCGACATACGTGGTCCATTCGGCCCTCGGCCCGACCGCCTCGTCGATCTCGACGAGGCCGTTGAAGTTGACGTACCCGGCGTAGCGGCGCGGGACCTCGCGCCCGAGCACGTACGCCCGCCCCGACGACTTCGCGCCGTCGGCGCAGATCACGACGTCCCCGCTGGCGGAGCTCCCGTCGGCGAACTCGACCGTCGCCGCGTCCGGCCCGTCCGACACGGCGGCCATCCTCTTGCCGAAGTTGATCTCGTCGAGGCCGAACGCCTCCATGAGCATCAGCTGGAGCTCCGCGCGGGCGATCGGGTAGGGGCGCTGCCCCACGGCCTCGATCAGCGGCAGCAGGCTGAACCGGCACATGGCCTCGCCGGTCAGCCCGTCGATGTACGACATGCTGTCCACCATGCCGCCGATCTCGCGCGTCTGGGCCTCGAGGCCCAGGTGGTTGAGGCATTTCACGCCGTTCGACCACACCGATATCGCGGCTCCGACCGGCCTGTTCTCGCGGACCTGCTCGTAGATCTCGACGTCGAAGCCGATCTGCCGGAGCGCGAGAGCCGCGCTCGTGCCGCCCATGCCCGCGCCGATGACGATCGCTTTCACCGTCTCACAGTAGCCTTGATCGCATGGCGGTGCAGATCAGCGAGCGCAAGTTCGAGCGGCTGGTGAACGAGGCGCTCGACCTCATCCCGCCGCAGCTGGCCAAGGCGGTGGACAACGTCGTCGTGCTCGTCGCGGACCGCCACCCCGACGAGCCCGACCTGCTCGGCCTGTACGAGGGGATCCCGCTTGGCGAGCGGGGCTCGGACTACGGCGGGTCGCTGCCCGACGTGATCCACATCTACCGGGACGCGATCCTGGAGATCTGCGAGAGCGAGGACGACGTGGTGGACGAGGTGGCGGTCACCGTGATCCACGAGTTCGCCCACTATTTCGGGATCGACGACGAGCGGCTGCACGAATGGGGCTGGGGCTGATCCACCCGCTAGGAGGAGCCGGGGGCCTGCTCTGCTTGCGAGGCCCAGAGGCGGGCGCGGTCGCGTTCATGCGAGCCCATGGCGCGGTCCAGCTCGTACATGGCGTGGTTGGCCCACAGGGTGAACTCGGGGCTCGGGTTTTCGAGTTCGAGATGCATCAGCGCGGTTATTCGGTCGGCGAACTTCTCGCGGAATTCCGCGACTTCTTCCGTGCTGCGCCCGACGACGCGGGCTATCAAGGGGTTCGCGTCGTCGAGCACGCCGCCGTCTTCCAGGCCTATCGCCATCCCGTAGAGCGTGAGCAGTTCGAGGAGCGCGTTTTGTCTCGCGAGTTCGTCCCCCGCCTCTTCGACCATAGGTAGAGCCTAGACGCATGTCGTCCGTCGCGCATGGCTGTTCCCCTGGGGCGGCCCATGGCGGCCGTCCCGGCGCCGCAGTTCCTGCTGATTCCTTCTCGCGGTCGCACGGCTAGTCGAGTTGGATGGCGATGGCGTTGCCGTCGTGGTCTCCGGTGGTGGCCGTTGCTGTGTTTCTGGCATTGCCCATGGGGATGGTTCCGAGGTCTGTGGCTCCGTGTTCGAGCAGCGAGTCGCGGAGGTTGTCGCGGGCGGTGTCGAACGAGTCGTAGACGTGGGTGGGGATGATGCTGCCGTTGAACCCGAGCTGCTCTCTGCTGAACGCTGCCGTCCACACGTATCCCCCGCCCGGGGCGGGTGCGGGCCCGAACACGCGCCCGTGGTCGTTCGGGAAGAGGTAGAACCCGTCCGAGTACGCCTGTCCCGACCCGGTGGGCTGCTCGCTGTAGCGGGTCCCGTCGATCAGCCCCTGGTAGCCGGTGCTGTGCTGGGTCTGGGCGGGGAAGCCTGCGGCGGCGAGGTCTTTGTTGAGCCGTTCTGCGGCTTCCTGCGGGGTTGTGGACGTCCTGTCGACCAGGACGACGTTGACCGGCTCGTACATCGGTTTGCCGTCGTGCTTCTGTCCGAGCCAGTTCGCGACCTGCCCGTTCGATTGCAGCATCCATTCGCCGAGCTCCCCGTACGGGGTCGAGACCGTGTCCGATGGATCGGGGTCCGCCGTCGGAGCGGAGGGAGGCGCGGCCGCCACGCCTGCAGGCGTGGCGGCCGAGGCCAGCGGGTCGAGGCCGGTCCGGAGCTGCGCCGCGTTGAGATTGTCCGCCGCCTCGTACGTCCTGGCCGCGTACTCCAGTCCGGAGGACAACCGCTCGCCGTCGGCGCGGTGCCGGGCTTCGTGGGCCTCCCAATCCTCCAGCAACGCCCGCAACGCCGTCGCGGCCGGGCCCCGGGCCGAGGGGACTGCGCTCGCGAGGCTTTCCCGGGTGGAGGCCAGCAATGCGCCTGTCTCTCGGTGGGCGGCGTCAAGGCTCCGGGCCGCAGTTGCCAACTGCTCGGGGTCGACGACCAATCGTTGCGCTGTGTCCATCGAAACCTCGGGCTCGGAATGTCTCTGCTGGGGCGAGCAGCGTCGGGCTGGGCATCCATGCTCCGCCGTGGAAGTTGCGGAAGGCCGAACCAGCCATCGCGGCTGCGTGAACTTTTCGCCCTGAATTCGAAAACGTCCCCGGCTCGTTCGCCGCGTTGCTCCGAAGGCAGGCCGACACTATGGTTGCGGGTATATTCTGCTGTGCGAGGTGATGCGTGTGATTGCCGACAATCCGAAACCTTCGCGATCCCGTCTCGACGTGACGGCCAGGCGGGAGCAGCTTTTGGAGATCGGCTGCCAGATGCTGCGCGACACGCCCTGCGACCAGCTGAAGCTCCAAGACGTCGCGGACCGTGCCGGAGTGTCGGCCGGGCTCATCTACCGGTATTTCGGCAGCAAACAGACGTTCCTGCTCACGCTGCTCGAACGCGAGGTGGACGCCGTGCTCGCGGCGATCGACCTCGAAGCCGAAGCCCCGTTGGCCACGAAGGTGTCGTCCGCCATCGCCAGCTACATCGACTGCGTCCTCGCCAATCGCAACGCCCATCTCGCCATCCACCGGGGCGACTTCGGAGCAGACCCGGTCGTCCGCGCCCTCATCGAGAAGAACCATTCGGCGCTGCAACGCCGAATGCTCGCCATGCTCCAGGCGGAAGGCGTCGAGGCCACTCCGAAGCAGCGCTTCGCGGTCAGCGCGTGCATCACCTATGCGATCAATCTGGTCCTCGACTGGGTGCAAGGCCCGGTGATCGGCAAGGACGAGCTCCAGGACCTCTGCGCTCAGTCCATCGTGGCCATTCTCATCGCGGCCTCCTCGCCCGCGAGGCCGGGCTAGGGGCGAAAGGGCGGCGCAGGCCGGTACGATCAGGGCCGGTTCTGAGAGGGGGCGAGATGTTCGAGTTTTTCCACCGGTGGTTCGGCACGGGGGATATCCCGAGGCCGAAGGGCCGTCTGCCTGCGCTCTTGGCGGACTACCCGCCGTACCCGACGCCGTTCCCCGGCTATGGGCAGACGTTGGGCCTCGCCGAGTGCGAGGAGAACCTGCGCTCCTTCTTGTCGGTGCGCGAGGAGCGTTTGGAGATCGTCGGGGGCCTCCTGCGGGAGTTCGGCCTCGACCTGCGCGCCGGTCTGGCCGCCGACGACCCGCGCCCGTTCCTCGCGTCGCTCGACCGTTGGGCGCGGGAGGAATGGCCTGCGGCCTGGACGACCGCGTTCCCACGAGGCTATGGAGCCGGGCTGTCGAGCCCGAAAGAGGGCGAGCACATCGTCTTGGCGATGCTGATGGACGTCGCTATCGCCATCGGGGAGATCGTGGTCCGCAAACGCCCCGACTACGCGTGGCGGCTCGACCTCGCAGGCGAGAACAGCGACATGGGCAGTTATCGGCGCGTGGTCGTGGCGAAAGCCCCCGACGGCCCGGGGCGGTCCACGATCGTGCTCGACTACGAAAGCGTCTGCATCGACACATTCGACGTCATCGGGCGCGGCTCGAACTACGACGTTTCAGGCCGCCGCACGACGATCACGAGCAAGGTGTACGTCCCGCCGCCCCATCGCGGCGCTCCGCTCGGCTCCATGGCCAAGGCCGCGCTCGAAGGCGGCGACGACCCGCCCGACGGCTATCGGTCTGTGCTCCCGCCCGAGGAAGCCCCGCCTGAGCCTCCCCCGGGGGCAGACGGGCCGCATGTCTACGACAAGGCGGAATACCATGCTCACGTCCTTGAGCACGAGTACGGTTTCGATCCGGAGGAGGCCGACGAGCAGGCCGCCGTGCCGACCGCGTTCTTCTTCGGCTGGCTCGCGTCGCACAGCTTGCTCAGCCGGGCCCACATGAAATTCGCGCGCCAGGAGATCGCCGCCTACCGGGAGCGCCGCGTCACCGCCGTCGAGCTCTGGAGCTTCTTCGACCGATGTCTGATCGACGACATGCTCAGCGACGAGGGGAACGCCTTCACGCATTCCTATTTCCAGATGGGGGACGAGCCTGGCTTCTACCGGGATCTCGCCGACACGCTCGCCAAGGGCCTCACGTCGGTGAACCACGTGCCCTACACCTTCGAGAACCAGGCGCGCATGGACGCGGTCGTCGACCGGCGCTACGCGCAGTGGTGGGAGAAAGCGCAGGAAGACGGCACGCTGCTCCTGCCGCCGTGGTCGAGGCCGACGAGGGAAGCCCGCGCGGGCCAGGTCGCGGCCGGGGCTCGGGGGATCGCTGTGCGGACGGTGTGCGCGTGGACGGTGGTCGCGTACCTGCTCACGTGGGCTCCCGTCGGCCCCCGATTGAGCGGGCCCGCGTATGCCGCGTTGTGTTTCGGCGGGGCGGCGGTGTTCCTGCCCCTGGTGTTCTTGCTGGTGCGAGCGTTCGGAACGCGGGGCAACAAGCCCCGGGCGGCGGCCTGCGCGCAATCGGCGGCGCTCCTGGCCGTGGGGATGCTCGTCTACGCCTGGCCCGCCGCCGCGATGCTGCTGGACGGGCGCCATGGGCCGCAGAAGGGCGACGGCAAATTCTTCGTGCTGGGCGCAGCCTTGCTCGCCGCAGGGGTGTGGCGCGCGCCGAAGGAGGCGAGGGCCGGGTTCTGGGCGGGCTGGCCGGATCGGCACTGACTCCCTGGCGGCGGCGTCCTTGTATCCTCCTTGCCATGATGACGCGCACAGCGCCGAGCCCGCTCGTGGTGTTCGCCGCCGCCGCAGCAGGCTCTGCCGTTGAGTTCTACGATTTCTTCGCATACGGCACGGCGGCCGCTTTGGTGTTCCCGACGGTGTTCTTCCCGAGCCTCGGGACGGAGGCGGCGCGTCTCGCGTCGTTCGCGACCCTTGGCGCGGCGTTCGTCGCGCGCCCGGCGGGCGCCATGGTCTTCGGGCATTTCGGCGACCGGCTCGGGCGCAAACGGATCCTCGTGGTCACATTGCTGCTGATGGGGGCCGCGACCGTCGGGGTGGGCCTGGTGCCGGGGGCGGACCGGATCGGTTTCGCCGCGCCCGCGTTGGTGCTCGGGCTCCGGCTGGTCCAAGGGTTCGCGGTCGGGGGCGAGATGGGCGGCGCGGTGGTGCTCTCCGCCGAGAGCGCCCCGCCAGGCCGCAGCGGGCTCATGGGGTCGGCGGGCGCGGTCGGCGCTTCGCTCGGCTTCCTCCTGAGCAGCCTCTCTTTCTTGGCCGTCAGCCTCCTCGGCGCCGCGCAGAGCTCTGCCTTCCTGGCGTGGGGGTGGCGCGTGCCCTTCTTGCTCAGCGGCCTGCTCATCCTCATCGGCCTCGTCGTGCGGCGGCGGGTCTCCGAATCGCCCGCGTTCGTCGCGGCCCGCGAGTCGGGCGCCCTGGTCCGCGCGCCGCTCCTCCAGCTGGTGCGGGAGCGTCCTGGGCAGCTCGCCCTGGTGACGGGCGCGGTGTGCGCGCTCTACGTGGTCTCGTTCTTCCGGGACTCCTTCCTCGTCTCCGTGGCGCGCAACGAGCTCGGCCTCTCGTTCTCCGAGATCCTGAAAATCAACGTCGGCGGGGGCGTGGTCTGGTTCCTCGTCGTGGTGGCGACCGGGTATCTCAGCGACAAGTTCCCGCGCAAGGCGGTCTACATCGTCGGCTTGGTCCTCATCTCGATCTGGTCTGTCGCGGTCATGCCGGTGCTGCTGTCCGGGGCTCCGGAGGCCTTCGCCTTGGCCACGTTGATCTCGGTCCTCGCCCTGGGCGTGGCCAACGGCGCCATCGCCCCGTTCCTGGTCGAGGACTTCCCCGTCCAGCTGCGCTACACCGGGTTCGCCGTCGCGTTCAATGTCGCGGGCGTCCTCGGCGGGGCGTTGCCGCCGATCCTGGCGACCAGCCTCTACAGTTCGCGCGGGGCTTCCGCCGTCGGGCTCATGCTGCTGGTGTTCGCCCTGTTCAGCCTGGCCTGCGCCGTCGCGACGACCCGCTTCGCGCAGGCGCATTCGAGGGAAGCTGCGGCGGCCGAGCTCTGAGCGCGAGGGCTTGGGCGGCTGGCGCGGCTCAGCGCCCCCGGAACGCGATGGGCGGGCCGGACAGCTTGTCGAGCTTGGCGCGCGCCTCGTCGGGGATCGGCGTTGGGCGGCTGTGCTCGTCGATGACGACGATCGTCGTGGCGGCGACGGCGGTCGTCTGGCCGGAGGGGTCCTCGACGGCGTAGGACAGCTCGAAGCTCGCGCCGCCGACGCGGCTGGTCCAGATGTGGATCTGCGGATCGGCCGTGCTGTAGTGCAGCACCGCGCGGTACTCGATTTCCTGCCTGGCGACGAGCACGCGGGAATCTGTCCACTGCAGCCCGTCCACGAGCAGCCGGGACCGGGCCTCTTCGAGGAGGCGGAGCACCGACACATTGTTGACGTGCCCGTACGCGTCCATATCGCCGAACCGGACCTGGACCGGCACGGCGAGGGCTTGCGGCGGATAAACAGAGGATGATTCGGTCACAGGGCGCAAGCATACTGCGAATTGCGAGGGGCCGCCCGTGTTTGTGCTGGCCGGGTCAGGCCCCGAGCAGCCCTTCGATGGCCTCGACCAGCTCCGGGGCCTGCGGCGGGGTCTTCGGGCGGAAGCGGCCTGCGACCGAGCCGTCGGGGGCGACCAGGAACTTCTCGAAGTTCCACTGGACGTCGCCCGCCTGGCCGTCGGAGTCGGGGGCCTGCGCGAGCAGGACGTACAGCGGGTGGCGCTCCTCGCCGTTGACCTCAGTCTTCGCCAGCAGCGGGAAGGTGACGCCGTAGGTGGTGGAGCAGAAGGCCTGGATCTCCTCGGCCGAGCCCGGCTCCTGCCCGGCGAACTGGTTGGACGGCACGCCGACGACGGTCAGCCCGCGCGGCCCGTAGTCCTTCGCCAGCTGCTCGAGGCCCTCGTACTGCGGGGTGAGCCCGCATTTGGACGCGACATTGACGACGAGCACCGGGCCGGAAGCCTTGGCGATCTCGCGCAACGTGGTGGACTGGCCTTGCAGGGTGGTGACGGGTACGTCGAGTGCGCTCATGCGCTCCACCCTACGCCTCGGCCGCGGCCTCGCGGGTGGCCCCGGGTGCGTCCTTGTGCCAGCGCTCGGCCACGTCCGGATGGGCGCGCATGCGCGATTTCCAGGCGTTTTGGCCGTAGGTGAGGAAGATCGGGTTGTCGGGCTCCGGCGGCGCGGGCCGGATCCGCGCGGCGAGCTCGGCGGGCAGCTCCAGCGCGGGGAGGGTCGAGCCGAGCGCGGGGTTGTAGAAGAAGGGGATCGACACGCGCTCTTCGCCCTCGGGCGGGGAGAGGACCCGGTGGCTGGTGGCGCGCAGATAGCCGCCGGTCGCGACCTGGAGCAGCTCGCCGATGTTGACGATGAGGGCCCCGGGGACGGTCGGCGCGTCGGTCCACCCCCGCCCCGGCACGTCGACCTGGAGCCCGACCGAGCCGGGGGCGCTCGCGAGGAGGGTCAGCACGCCGGAGTCCTTGTGCGCGCCGACCCCTTGCCCCCGCTCTCCGCCCGGCCCTGTCCTGCTGCCGCCCGGGTAGCGGACGATTTTCAGCAGCGTCGCAGGCCCGGGGCGGTAGCCGTCCGGATCGGCGGGGCCGGGCTCGGGGTGGAAGGCCCGGTCGAAATGGTCCTCGTCGGCGCCGAAGGAGGACGCGAGGGCCGCGAGGAGGCGGCGGCCGATCCGATCCAGGTGCGCGCAATGCCGCAGGACGGCCGGGCGCAGCTCGGGCAGCGCGGCGGGCCACTGGTTCGGGCCCTGCAAATGCCAGGATCCGACCGCGCCGGGGATGGGGTCGAGGTCGGGCCCGATGTCGATTTGCTCACGCCAATCGATTCTCCCGCCGGTGAGCTCGCCGCCGAGGCGGGTGTACCCGCGGAAGTGCGGGCTTCGGGCCATCCGCACGGCGTCCTTCTCTTTGTCCGGCAGTGCGAACAAGCGCCTGGCCAGCGCGAACAGCCCGTCTTCGCCGTCGAGCCGATCTTCCGCGCCGTGCCCGACGAGGTAGCAGAACCCCACCTCGCGCATGACCTCGCGCAGCCCTTCGGCGAACTCGCGGGGCCGGTTTTCGGCCTGGGCGAGGTCGACAAGAGGCAAAGTGGCCATGGCACCAATAGTGCGACATTTCAGCTCGTGTTGTAAACTAGTTATCGTTAGTTACTCGCCAGTAACTTACGGTAACTTAGAGACTTTCTGGACCCGATTGAAAGGCGCATGATGGGCCACTACAAAGCCAACCTCCGCGACATCGAATTCAATCTTTTCGAGCTGTACGGCCTCGGCGACACCCTCGCGGGCGGCGACTACGAGGACCTCGACGCCGACGCGGTCCGCGACATCCTGCGCGAGACCCGCAAACTGGCCGAAGGCCCCCTCGCGGACGCGTGGGTCGGCCCGGACCGCAACCCGCCGGTCTACAACCCGGAGACCTTCGAGGCGGACCTGCCCGAGGAGCTGCAGCGGGCGATCCAGCTCATCATCGAGTCCGGCGCGCTCCAGCTGAGCATCGACCCCGAGCTCGGCGGCATCGCCGCGCCCCGCGCGCTCGGCTGGGCGGTCACGGAGCTGCTGTGGGGCTCGAACGCCGCCGCGATGTTCTACACCTGGGGCGTCCCGTTCGCGCAGATCTTCTACAACGTGGCCAGCCCGGAGCAGAAGGAGTGGTGCAAGGTCATCGCCGCCGGGAACTGGGACGCGACGATGGTGCTCACCGAGCCGGACGCGGGCTCGGACGTCGGCGCCGGGACCACGAAGGCGGTCCAGCAGGCGGACGGCACCTGGCACATCGAGGGCGTGAAGCGCTTCATCAGCGGCGCGACCTCCGGCGACCTCTTCGAGAACATCTTCCACCTGGTGCTCGCGCGCCCGGTCGGCGCGAAGGGCGGCACCAAGGGCCTCTCGCTCTTCTTCGTGCCGAAGTTCCACTACGACTTCGAGACCCAGGAGCGCGGCGAGCGCAACGGGGCCTTCGTCACCAACCTTGAGCACAAGATGGGCATCAAGGCCTCGACCACCTGCGAGATCGCCTTCGGCCAGCACGGGGTCCCTGCGGTCGGCTGGCTGGTCGGCGACGTGCACAACGGCATCGCGCAGATGTTCGATGTGATCGAGAACGCGCGTATGACGGTCGGCATCAAGGCCACGGCCACCCTCTCCACCGGCTACCTCAACGCGCTGGAGTTCGCGAAGCAGCGCGTGCAGGGCTCCGACTTCACCGAGATGCTCAACAAGGACGCGCCGAGGGTCACCATCATGCACCACCCGGAGGTGCGCCGGAGCCTGCTGGAGCAGAAGGCGTACGCCGAGGGCCTTCGGGCGCTGTACCTGCTCACCGCCACCTACCAGGACCCGGCCATCGCCCAGCGCCTCTTCGGCGCGGACAAGGACCTCGCCTACCGGGTGAACGACTTCCTGCTCCCGCTGGTCAAGGGCATCGGCTCGGAGCAGAGCTACGCGCACCTCGCCGAGAGCCTGCAGATTTTCGGCGGCTCCGGCTACCTGCAGGACTACCCGATCGAGCAGTACATCCGCGACGCGAAGATCGACACCCTCTACGAGGGCACCACGGCGATCCAGTCCCTGGACTTCTTCTTCCGCAAGATCGTCCGCGACCAGACCGGGGCGATGAGCCACATCCTCGGCCAGATCCAGTCGTTCGTGGACTCCGACGCGGGCAACGGCAGGCTCAAGGACGCCCGCCAGCTCCTGCGCTCCGCGCTGGACGAGTTCCAAGCCGCGTTCCAGGCGCTCGCCGCCATCGGCTTCGCGGCGATGGAGAACCCGCCGGAGGGCTACAAGATCGCGCAGGTCAGCGTGCGGTTCCTCATGGCTGCGGGCGACTTGGTGCTCGGCTGGCTGCTGCAGCGCCAGGCGCAGATCGCCCTCGCGGCCCTCGACAATGGGGCTTCCGCGTCCGACCGGGACTTCTACGAGGGTAAGATCGCGACGGCGATCTTCTTCGCGAAGAACATCCTGCCGAAGAACGCATCGCTCAAGAACATCATCGAGAACCTGGACAACGACATCATGGAGCTGTCCGAAGCGGCGTTCTGACCTGTTCCGGGGGCCGTTCCGGCCAGCTTTGCGAATGATCGCACAGCTGACCGGAAAGGCGCACCCGCATGGGCCACTACAAGGCGAACCTCCGCGACATCGAGTTCAACCTCTTCGAGCTGTACGGCTTGGGGGAGACGCTTGCGAGCGGCGACTACGGCGACCTCGACGTCGACGCGGTCAGGGACATCCTGCGCGAGGGCCGCAAGCTCGCGGAAGGGCCGCTCGCCGACACCTGGGCCGGTCCCGACCGCAATCCCCCGGTCTTCGACCCGCAGGCGCATGAGATCGAGTTGCCCGAGGGCGTCGCGAAGGCCCTCGACCTGGTCTATGGGTCCGGGATCCTGCAGATCGCGCTGCCCGAGGAGCTCGGCGGCATCCCCGCGCCCCGCGCGCTGGCCTGGGCGTTGAGCGAGTTCGCCATCGGCAGCCATGCCGCGATGTACTTCTACGCCGCCGGGCCCGTCTTCAACAGCATTTTCTACCACCTCGGCACTGACCAGCAGAAGGAATGGGCAAAGGTCATCGCCGAGCAGAGGTGGGGAGCCACGATGGTGCTCACCGAGCCCGACGCGGGCTCGGACGTGGGGGCCGGGACCACGAAGGCGATCGCGCAGCCGGACGGCACCTGGCACATCGAGGGCGTGAAGCGGTTCATCACGAGCGCGACCTCGGGCGACTACTTCGACAACATCATGCACCTCGTCCTCGCGCGCCCGGTCGGCGGGAAGGCGGGCACCAAAGGCCTCTCGCTCTTCTTCGTGCCGAAGTTCCACTACGACTTCGAGACCCGGACCAAGGGCGGGCGCAACGGCGCCTTCGTCACCAATGTCGAGCACAAGATGGGCATCAAGGCCTCGACCACCTGCGAGGTGACCTTCGGCCAGCACGGGGCCCCCGCCGTGGGCTGGCTGGTCGGCGAGGTCCACGAGGGCATCGCGCAGATGTTCGAAGTCATCGAGAACGCCCGCATGCTCATCGGCATCAAGGGCATTTCCACGCTCTCCACCGCGTACCTCAACGCGCTTGAGTTCGCGAAGGAGCGCGTGCAGGGCCAGGACATGACCCAGATGCTCAACAAGGAGGCCCCGAAGGTCGCCATCGTCCAGCACCCCGAGGTTCGCCGGAGCCTCTTCGAGCTCAAGGCGTACGCCGAGGGCCTTCGGGCGCTGTACTTGCTCGCCGCCGCCTACCAGGACCCGGCCATCGCCCAGCGCCTCTTCGGGGCGGACAAGGACCTGGCCTACCGGGTGAACGACTTCCTCCTGCCCATCGTGAAGGGCGTCGGCTCGGAGCAGGGCTACGCGCACCTCGCGGACGCGCTCCAGATTTTCGGCGGCTCCGGCTTCCTGCAGGACTACCCGATCGAGCAGTACATCCGCGACGCGAAGATCGACACCCTCTACGAGGGCACGACGGCGATCCAGTCCCTCGACTTCCTGTTCCGCAAGATCGTGCGGGACCAGTCGGGGGCGCTGAACCACATCCTCGGCCAGATCCAGTCGTTCGTGGACTCCGACGCGGGCGGCGGCAAGCTCAAGGAGGCCCGCGAGCTTCTGCGGGTCGCGCTCGACGAGTTCCGCAGCATCCTCGGCACGCTCACGGTCTACCTCTTCTCGGCGGCCGAGAACCCCGCCGAGGCGTACAAGATCGGCCAGGTCAGCGTGCGTTTCCTGATGGCTTCGGGCGACTTGGTCATCGGCTGGCTGCTGCAGCGCCAGGCGCAGGTGGCCCTCGCGGCCCTCGAGGGCGAGGTCTCCGAGGCGGATCGGGACTTCTACGCGGGCAAGGCCGCGACCGCGATCTTCTTCGCGAAGAACATCCTGCCGAAGCTCTCCTCGCTCAAGACGATCGTCGAAGGCGTCGACAACGACATCATGGAGCTGTCCGAAGCCGTGCTCTGAGCGGGCTCGCCCGTGGGGCGCGGCCCCCTCGCGCGTGCTATATTGAGAACAGCTATTGAAAACAATTTTCAATAAGATGCTGTTTCCAGGGATACGGTCACACGAGATCCCGTGCGCGAAAGGGACAACGATGCCTCTCTCACGGTCACGAGCCGTCCAGCTGGGCGCGCTCGCCGCCCTGACGCTCTCGCTCGGCGCGTGCGAGAGCGGCACAGCGGCCGTCGCGAAGCCGCCCGTGCCGAATATCGTCGCCTCCACCCAGGCGTGGGCGCTCGTCGCCAAGGCGGTCGCGGGCGACGGCGTTCCGGTCGCCGTGGTCGTCGACGCGGGCAAGGACCCGCACGAGTACGAGCTGAGCGCGCGCGACGCGGCGACCATCGGCAAGGCCAGCGCCGTGGTCATGGGCGGCCTGCATTACGACTCTTTCATGGACAAGGCGCTGGCTGCCGCGAACGGCCCGCACGTGATCAAGGCCGAGTCGGCGAAGATCGTCAGCAAGGGGCTGGAGCCGAAGGGGCACGCCGCGCTCGACAACCAGCACCTGTTCTTCAATTTCGCGGTGGTCGACGCGGTTGCGGGCGAGCTCGCCGACGAGCTCGGGCGCGAAGACCCGGCCCGCAAAGACCTCTACCAGCAGAACCTCACGGCGTTCCACGCGCAATTGCACGTGTTCGCGGACCAGCTCCAGCTGCTCGCCGAGCACCACCCCGGCCTTCGCGCGATCCAGACCGAGTCGGTCGGCCAATACCTCCTGCACTACCTCTCGGCGACCGACGTCACGCCTGCGGGCTACCGCGCGGCGGTGGCCAACGAGGCGGACCCCGCGCTCGCCGACCAAGCGGCGGTGGTGGGCCTGCTCGGATCGCACGGCGCGGACCTCGTGGTCGACAACCCGCAGAACCTCAACAAGTCGGTCGGCGAAGTGCTCGGCGCGGCGAAAGCCGCTGGCGTGCCTGCCGTCGACGTCGGCGAGACGCCTGCTCCGGGCCAAAAGACCTACAGCGGATGGCTCACCGAGGTCGTCGGGGAGTTCATCGCCGCGCTCGGCGGCCCGGCCCTGCCGCCGGACTACCATCACGACGAGCACGGCGGCGGCCACGACGACCACGACAAGCATGACGAGCACCACTGACGCGCCAGCGCTGCGGCTCGTTGGCGCGGCGCTGCGGGCCGGGGGGCGGACACTGGTCGAAGGGCTCGACCTCGCGCTGGCCCCGGGCGAGTTCCTCGCCGTCCTCGGGCCGAACGGCGCCGGGAAGTCCACGCTCGTCCAAGCCGCGCTCGGCCTGCGCGCTTTCGACGCGGGGACGGCCTCGGTCTTCGGGCTGCCCCCGGCCCGCGCCCGCAGCCAGGTCGGCTACCTCGCCCAGCGCGCGCAGCTAGACCGCGCGACCGCGCTGCGCGGCGGCGATTTCGTCGGCTTCGGCTACGACGGCCACCGGTTCGGCCCCGGCTTCCTCCGCGCGGCGCGCAGGCGGAGCGCGGTGGCGCAGACGTTGGACAGGCTCGGCGCGGCCGAGTTCGCCGACCAGCCGGTCGGCGAGCTCTCCGGAGGCGAGTTCGCCCGGCTGCGCCTCGCCCAAGCGCTGATCGCCGATCCGAAGCTGCTCATCTGCGACGAGCCGCTGGTGAGCCTCGACCTCGCGAGCCAGGGCCTCGTGGTCGAGCAGATCGTCCGCCAGCAGAAAGAGCGGGGCGCGGCGGTCGTGTTCATCACCCACGAGCTCAACCCGGTGCTCGCGCACGTCGACCGGGTGCTGTACCTGGCACGGGGCGGGCACCGGCTCGGGCCGGTGGCCGAGGTGATGACCGCCGAGTCGCTCTCCGAGCTCTACGGGACGCCGATCGACGTGCTCGACGTGCGCGGCAAACTGGTGGTCGTCGGCGCGGGCGAGGAGGGCCACGGGTGAGCTCGGCGGACTTCTTCGACTGGGGGCTGACCATGGAGCTCCTCGACTACGGGCCGACCCGGCGCGCGGTGCTGGCGGCGGCCGTCCTCGGGCTCCTCTCCGCCGCGCTCGGGCCGCTCATCGTGCGGCGGCGGATGAGCTTCGCGGTCCACGCGACCAGCGAGCTCGCCGTGACAGGCGCTGCGGTGGCGCTCTTCTTCGGGGCCTCGGTGCAGGCAGGCTCGATGCTCGGGGCCATCGCGGCGGGGCTCGTCTTCGGGATCTTGGGCCTGCGCGCCGCCGACCGGGACATCGCGTACGCGGTGGTGCTCTCCTTCGGGCTCGGCGTGTCCGTGCTGCTCTTGAACCTGCGCGAGGGGGCCGCCACCAACTTGTCGGCCCTGCTGACCGGGGGGCTCGCGAGCGTCGGGGAAGACGACCTTTGGCTCATGGCCGCGACGGTCGCCGTCGTCTGCCTCGTCGTCGCCTGGGCCGGGCGGCCGCTGTGGTTCGCGAGCGTGGACCCGGCCGCGGCTGCGGCGAAAGGCGTCCCGGCCCGATTCCTCGCCGTGGGGTTCACCGTGCTCGTGGCCGCCGCCGCGGCGATCGGGATGCAAGTGGTCGGCGCGCTCCTCGTGCTTGCGCTAATGGTCGCGCCCGCCGCCTCCGCCGCCCGGTTGACGTCGTCGCGCAGGCTCGGGGCGCTCTTGACGTTGGTCTTCGCGCAGGCAGCTGCCGTCGGCGGCGTGCTGCTCTCCTTGGCGCCCTCGTGGCCGCCGTCCGCGCTCATCACGGCGATCTGTTTCTTCGTCTATGTGGGCGCGCGGGCCGCCGATCATTTTCGAAGCCGCCGCTTTTGAGGGTAGGACTGTCGCGGGCAGGGCTGCTACGGTTGTGCAGATGAAGAAGGCCAGAGCATCTGCCCGCGCGGGCGCGATGCCGGGGGCTTTTCTGCTCGTGCCCGTTTTGGCGGCGTGTTCTGTGTTCGGCGGCTCGGCGCGGTTCGACGCGCTGCCCGAAGCCTGTTTCTCCGGAGTCTCGGCCGCAGTGGACGCGGTGGTGGGCGAGCTCGCCTCGCAGGAGCGCAAGGACGACGTGTCGCCCGAGGACACCGCGATCTCCCGGCCCTCCGGCTCGACGAAATACTGCGCGCGCTCGTTCGCCGATCTCGTCAACCGGAAGGACTGGAAGCAGGGGGAGCCGAATTTCCGCAGGGTCTTCCTCGAATTCGACCTGTACCGAGGCGGCTACCTCTCGTCCGGGGTCGACGAGGCGAAGCGCGAGCTCAAACCGCCGCTGGTCGACCCGAAGCACCTCGTGCCCGAGGCGGGGATCGGGGACGAGGCCGTCGGCTGGTGGGACTATTCGCAAAGCCAGGGGGCGAACTGGCAGATCAGCCTGCGGGTGTCGAATATGCGGGTGGTGGTCCGGGTCGCGGGCGCGAACTACCTCAACGACTACACGGTGGACCGCCAGTTCTCCGCGAAACTCGACTACGACTCGCAGCAGCTGAAAGAGGAGCTGCGCGGCGAGGCGCAATCTATCGCGAAGGCCGTGGTCCAACAGCTGCTGGCCCCCGCTTCGCCCGCTTCGGGCTGAGTTCCGCATAGGCAAGGTCACGGTCCGGACACTCCACTGGCGATCTTGACGTGCGTCGGGTTACCATCCAATTATGTCTTTCGGTAGACCGCTTGCGGCGCTCCTCATCCTCATGCCGTGCATGGCTGTGGTTGGTTGCGGCTCGCATACCGGCTCGCCCTCGGTCAAGTTCACCGAGCCGCATGTCGCTATGACGGAACCGGGCGGATCCGGCGGCAACGCGGGTGGAGGAAATGGCGGCAACGGCGGCAACGGCGGGGGCGGCACGCACCGGGCCTCTTGGCCCGCCGTCGGCGGGCAAGAGCATGCGCGGACTCCGTCTGGAGAATTTGTCCGGCCCTGATCGGTGAGGCGGTGTGAGCCTGCGGTGGTCGATGTCAACGCCGATCTGGGAGAAGGCTTCGGAGCGTGGCGGCTCGGCGACGACGCCGCAATGCTCGACCTTGTGACCAGCGCGAATATCGCATGTGGATTCCATGCCGGGGATCCGGCGACGCTTTGGGAGACATGCGCGGCGGCGGCCCGCGCGAACGTCGTGATCGGAGCGCAGGTGAGCTACCCGGACCTGTTGGGCTTCGGGCGGCGCTTCCTCGACATCGCCCCGAAGGACCTCACTGCGGCGGTGGTGTACCAGATCGGGGCGCTCGACGCCATCGCCCGGTGCATGGGGAGCCGGGTGCGCTACGTCAAGGCGCATGGGGCGCTGTACCACGCGCTCACCGAGCACGAGGGGCAAGCTGCGGCGTTCGCCCAGGCAGTGGCCGATTTCGATGCGAGGCTTCCGGTCCTGCACTACGGCGGGGCGATCAGCGCCAAGGCCGAGGCGCAAGGGCTCAGGCTCGTCGCCGAAGCGTATGCCGACCGCGCCTACACCCCGCAGGGGACATTGGTGCCGCGCGACGAGCCGGGCGCGGTGCTGGCCGATCCGACCGCCATCGCCGAACAGGCGGCCCGGCTCGCGAACGAGGGGAAAGCCGAGTCGATCTGCGTGCACGGCGACACTCCTGGCGCGGTGTCCGCCGCGCGGGCCATTCGAAAAGCGCTGGCGGATGAGGGGATTGAGGTCCGCTCCTTCCTGTAGAGCCCGGCGCTGAGACGGCGACCTGCTGTGTTGTCGGTCCCCCACTCGCAGAGCTCGTGGGAGGTGCCCCCACCTCGCGTGCCCTGGCTCGTTCCTCGCCGTACATGTGCTCCCCCGCAAGCGGGAGGCGCCTCCAGTCGTCGCCTGCCGCCTTGCATCTCATCCGTCGCAGAACCGGGGGCGTTCCGGCAGTTGCGCTATTCCGGCGGGCGGCCGGGCGGGGCAATCGGCTGCGCGGTGCTCCGCGTCGGCTTCGGCGGGGCAACCGGCTTCGCGCCGTCGACCAGCACGTCCCCCTTGACGCTGCCGCTGATGATGGCGAACCCCTGGTCGTTGTGCTTGGCCAAGAAGCACACGGCCTTGCGGCTGCCGACGAGCCAGCTCTGCGGTTTGACGATCGTCCAGTTCACATCGAGCGTCGTCGCCCGCAGCCGCTCCGCGTCGCCCAAGTACGTTTCTGCCGCTTTCTCGCAGAGCCCCTTGAGCTCGTTGTTCTGCTCGTCCTCGGACGGGGGCGCCGCGTCCGTCCGGTCGGGGAACTGCGCGGCGAGGTCCGCCTGCCCGATGACTTCGAAGGCGTGGGGCTGGCCGCAGTCGACCGGATCGGTCGGCATGTTGTGCTCGGCTCCGACGCACACCCCGGTGTCGTAGGTGAGCGATTGGTCCTGGTCGGCCACGCGGCCGGTGGACGGGAGGAGCTTGCGGCTGCCGCCCGGCACTTCCAGCCCGCACCGCAGGACGTGCTCGCCGCTCGACCATGCTTTCTCGCTGGAGAGCAGCGCGCCGATCCGGAACCGGCCATGGGCGTCGAGCCTGCCCCGGAGGTAGGTGTTCACCGTGCCTTCGCAGAGCTGCTGGCTCCATGCCGCGATCTGCTTTTGGTCGGGGTACGCGGCGGAGGAGAACGCCGAGCCGGGGTATTCGCCGAGGTCGAGCGCCGCAGCGAGCTCGAAGACGTGCTCCGCTGCGCAGTCGACGACCGAGCCGGGCCGCCCGGACGGGCCCGAGGCGAAGCATGCGCCGGGGGCTTCGGCGCGTTGCGCCTCCGCCTGCTTGTCCTGGACGAGGTCGGGAATGAGCGGACGGTCAGTCGAAACGGTGAGGGCTGCGAGAGCGACGGCTCCCAGCCCAACTCCCGCGAGCACCGCGCGCAACGCCATCACGTGTCGATCATACCGCCTGCTGTGGCTGCCCCCGATGAAACCGGCTAGGCTGGGCGGCATGGAAATCGTGTACGGATCGGTGAATACTGCCGCACGGCTCATGTGGCTCTATCAGGGCTTAAAGCTCAAGATCGTCGGGGTCGGCAACATGCCCGCGAAGGGCGGCGCGGTCGTGGCCACGAACCACACCGGGCATCTCGACATCCCGTTCGCAGGCCTCACGGCGTTCCTGCACAAGCGCAACATGCGGTTCATGTACAAGACGGAGATGCGGGCGAACCCGACAGCGAGATGGTTCTTGGACAAGATGCGCCACATCCCCGTCGACCGGGACTACGGGAAGACGAGCTACGACCAGGCCGTCCAGCTGCTCAAAGACGGCGAGCTCGTCGCGGTGTACCCGGAGACGACGATCTCGCGGAGCTTCGAATTGCGCGAGTTCAAGAGCGGGGCCGCGCGCATGGCCGTCGACGCGCAGGTGCCGATCGTCCCAGTCATTGTGTGGGGGTCGCAGCGGATCATCACCAAGGGGCACCCGAAAGCGATGGGGCGCACGAAGTTCCCGATCTGGATCGAGGTCGGCGAGCCCATCGCGCCGGATCTGCCCGCAGACGAGCTCACCGTGAAGCTCAAGGCGAGCATGGAGGCGAAACTCCACGAAGTCCAGGACAAATACGCGAAGACCTTCGGACCGTACCCCGCTGGCGCGTTCTGGGTGCCCAAACGCCTCGGCGGCGGGGCGCCGAGCCTGGAAGAGGCGAACGCGCTCGACGAAGCGGAAATTGAAGAGAAGCGCGCCAAGCGGGCAGCGGTTCGAGCTGCAGAGGAACAGAAGAAGCATTAGCGGCATGCCAGCACGACACGCACACGTCCACACCCACCACCAACCGCGCGAGAGCGCGGACGCCCCGTACGGCCACCCGCCGAAGCTGATCGTCAGCGATGTCGACGGCACGCTCCTCGACGAGAACGAGCTGGTCACGCCGCGCACCCGCAAAGCGATCAGCGCGGCTGTCGAGTCGGGAGCGCACTTCGTCCTCGCCTCCGGCCGGGGCGTGCGCAGCTTGATGCGCGTCGTCCGGCAGCTCGAAGTGCCGCCGATGACCATCTGCGCGAACGGCTCGATCACGTACGACTCGGCCAACGACGTCGTGCTGAAGGCCAGGGAGTTCGAAATCGCGGCGCTGCACCGCCTCGCCGAGGCCACCAAGCGGGTGCTGCCAGGCGCGGAATTCGCCGTCGAGCGTGTGGACCACGGGACCGACCCGCTCGCATACGTGAGCACCCCCGGCTATATCCACCCATGGGTGACCTCGGACTACAACCCCGCGCCGGAAGAGGAGCTCTTGGCAAGGCCTGCGGTGAAATTCCTGGTCAGGGCCATTGGCGACTCCTCGGACTCGATGGCGCGGATCCTCGGGCCCGAGGTGGGCGACTTCGCGGAGGTCAGCTTCTCGACCCCGGAGGGGCTTTTGGAGATCGGGCCGCCCGGAGTGAGCAAGGGCAGCGCCCTCTCGGAGCTCGCCGCCTTGTTCGGCGTCGAGGCGGAAGACGCCATCGCCTTCGGCGACATGCCGAACGACATCACCATGCTGCGTTGGGCGGGCCGCTCGGTGGCAATGGCCAACGCGCACCCGCTGGTGCTGGAGACCGCTTCCGAAACCACCGCGCCGCACACAGAAGAAGGCGTCGCGCAGGTGCTTGAGCGCTGGTTCGCTTAGGTCCCACCGGCCAGATGGCGCCTCGCGGCGTTCTCGGCTCCTCGTGTGCCTGCTCGTTCCTCGCTATATCTGTGCTCCCCCGCAAGCGGGAGGTGCCCCCGGTCGTCGCCTGCGGCCTTGCGATGCGTCCATCTGGATCGACGGGGGCTTCGGGGTGTTCTTTTTTCAGTCCGGAAAAACAAAAGAAGCCCTGCGGTCGCAGGGCTTCTTTTTGACGATATGCGATACGGTCAGACGACCGTGCGGGCGCGGGCTCGCGCGTTCCTCCGCTTGAGGGCGCGACGCTCGTCTTCGCTCAAACCTCCCCAGATGCCGGAGTCCTGTCCGGAAGCCAATGCCCAGGAAAGGCACTCGGCGCTCACCGGACAGCGCTGACAGACAACCTTGGCACGCTTGATCTGCTCAAGCGCTGGGCCGCTGTTGCCGACTGGGAAGAACAGCTCCGGATCCTCGTCCCGACACACGGCCTCATGGCGCCAGTCCATTCTTTGCTCCTCGTAATTCTTGTTCTTCTGAGTGCGGCCATGCTTGGTCGCATCGTCTGGGGTGGTTCGTTGTTATCCGCCACAAAAACGCGCTACGCACGACCCGTCTCGCACGCGTGCGGCCGTAACTCGAAGTTCATGTTCCATGGCCCATTGTTTCCGCAATGTTGCCTTTGTATGGTCGCACAATCTCGACGGAAGTCAAGTGCTCAAGAGGGGAGAGTGGTCTTTGTCACCTTCCTGCTTCTCGGGCGGCCTGGCGTGTCGTTTTGTAGCTGGCCCTACCAGTTCTACTCCAAAATTTCCCAGCTCGCACGAGAAAACGAAATATGGCTGGCTCAGTTCGGTAACAAACGGGGAGCGACGACGTTGAGCGCGGACGGAATAGAGCGAAATTCTGCTCGAACCCGCTGGCCCACATACTCTCCGTCGATCTGGCAGCGGAGGGGCTCCTTGCTGGTCAGGGCGAGTTTGTGGAGGTCGTCGATGCGGATCGAGCCTGCCGTGTCGGGGGCTTTCTTCGGCGAGAGCAGCGCGATGGAGAGCGGAATCCCGTGCCAGAGGCCAAGTTTTGTGGTGGCGAACACGCCGAGGCCTTTTTCGTGACTGACCCCTGGGTTGGTGGTGATGGGGCGACTGCCGAGGTAGGTCCATGGGGTGCAATTGCTCACGAACGCGAGCCGTACTCCGTCAACTGGCGTCTCGCCAGGCAGTTCGAGGGTGAGCGGGCCGGGGCGGAAGGCCCAGCGGAAAAACGCGGACACGGTGGCGAGCAGGTACCGCGTCGGCGTGACCGGGCGGCCCGACCAGCGTCCGGCCTCCATCATGGCGATGACGTCCGCGTCGATGCCCAGGCCCGCGTTGCAGATGAACCAGCGCTCCTCGTGCCGCCCGTCTTCGAATCGCGAGTCGCACAGTCCGACAGAGATGCGTCTGCGCCCGTCGGTCCGGAGCGCTTCGAGGACTTGGTCGACGGCGCGGCTCGGATCTGGGCTGATCCCGAGGGAGCGGGCGAACACGTTCGCGGAGCCCCCGGGGATCACTGCGATCGCGGGCGTCGTGCCTGCCTGGCCGGGTTCCGCCGTCGTGAACTCCTGGGGCGCTCCGAGCAGGCCGGACACCAGCTCGTTCACGGTTCCGTCCCCGCCGTGGGCGATGACGAGGTCCGCCTCGCCGCGAGCGTCGGCGGCGAGTTCCGCCGCATGGCCGCGATGCGTGGTCTCTTTGACGGTCAGGTCGAGCTCGCGCTCGAGCGCGGAGATCAGCAGCGCCCTCGTGTGCGGCGTGGTCGTCGTGGCACGGGGATTGACGACCAGGACCGCGCGCACCCGCCAAGCGTAGCGCCTACGCTTGAGGGCGATGAACTCTGACCCTCATTCCGGCTCCGGCCCGAACCTCGCCGTCCCGCCTCCGAAACCTGTTGTCGTGGCGGGCGCCGTGTCGATTCTGTTGGGCCTCATCGCGGCCGGTTTCGGCGTCGCGGTCGGGGTGGCCGCAGTTCTGGGGAGGAGCTTCCCCGGTCTTTCCTCTCCCGCGACCGCAATCGCGTTCCTCGCTTTCGGCGGAGCGTTCGGCGCGGCGGGCTGGTCGCTTCTGAAGGGCAAGGCGTGGGGCAGGGGCGTGATCGTCATTTTCTGCCTGATCTTGCTGCCCATCGCCTACGGCACGGTCAAAGACTCCCAGCAGCCGTTGATCGGTTATCCGCTCGGCATTGCGGCCCTTGCCAACCTCGTCTGCCTCTTTGTCCCGTCCGCCTTGCGGTGGACCCAGGGGAACCGCACGTTCTGAGGTCGGCCTGGGCGGGCGGGGTGGCGCTGGCCGGTTGGGGATGTCGGGCGGCCGATTCCACGCGCGAGACAATCTTACGAATTTGTGTCATGCTGGATTGTGAAGAACCGCGATCAGATTCGAGGAACTCATGAAGCCTTCCCGGCATTCCAGAACGGCCACGCATGGCTCGGCGCTCCCTGTGCTCGATCCGACCGCCCCGAAGGGGTGGCTGATATCGATGGGATTTGCCATGCTGAGAACCTCGCCCTTCAGATGGTTCGTCATCAACGTCTCGCCGAGGGTCGACCCTTGGCTTATGCGCGTGAGCGGCGGGCGGCTCTGCACTGGGCCCGCGAAGATGATGGCGCTGCTGACCACAATGGGCGCGAAGAGCGGCGAGCGGCGCACCAACCCTGTGTTGTATTTCCACGACGGGGACGCGGTGGTGGTCGTCGCCTCCAGCTACGGCCGCGAAAGGCATCCGGGCTGGTACTACAACATCCGCAAGAATCCCCAGGTCGCGATCTCCAAATCGGGCGACGGCATCCCCACGGTCGCCGAAATAGTGGCGGAGGGTGCCGAGCTGGCCCGACTCTGGGCGCTGGCCGACCAGGCATTCCCGTTGTTCCCCGACTATCGCGCCCGCGCCGCGGCCGCCGGCCGCGCCATCCCCGTCATCCGGCTCACTTCGGCTTGATCGGACGCGGGCCTGCGCGCGGCTCGCGTTCCTCGAACTCCAAGCGCGGCGAAAACCCTATGCCAGAGGGGCGACGGGGAGCCCGGCGCCGTCGAGATAGCCAGTTGGGGCGTTCCGGATGCCGAGGCCTTCGACGACGCGGATATCGTGCTCATGGCCGAGCACGGTCATCGACGCGGCGGGGAAAGCGAACCGTCTGCCGAGGATCAGCGGCTGCTCCAGCCAGCGGACGACGAGCGCCCTGCTGAAATGCCCGTGGCCGACCAGCACCACATCGTGGTACGCCAGTCTCGACACGGCCTCGCGGATCACCCGGTCGGCCCGGTGCAGCACCTCTTCCTCGCTCTCCCCGTCGGGAGAAGGATGCGTCCACACCGACCAGTTCGGCTCCATCATCTGGATCTGCTGCGTCGTGAACCCCTCGTACTCGCCGTAGTTCCATTCGGCGAGGTCGTTCCACGTCTCGTTGACTGCGAGCCCGGCGAGCTCCGCAGTTTGCAGCGCGCGTTTGCGCGGGCTCGAATAGACCAGGGGGTCGTGCAGCTGCAGTTGCGCGAGCGGGCCCTGCAAGGCCTTCGCCTGGGCCTGTCCGACCGGCAGGAGGGGAAGGTCGGTGACGCTGGTGTGCCGCCCGATGCGGGACCATTCGGTCTCCCCATGCCGAATAAGCACGACCCGATGCTTTGAAGCCATCGCACTATCTTGCAGCATGCCGCTGGGCGGTCGGCGGGGGGCGGGGTCTTCCTATCGGCGAGGAGCGTAGGCGAGCACGCGACCGCCCTGCTGGCGGAGCACGATGGAGCCGCAAACCGCCAGGTGGACCCCGCTCGGCGACAGGGCCGCCCCGTCCGTCGGGATCTCGCGGAGGCGTTCCCCGGTGTTCGCGTCGAGGACCGCGATCCCGGTCGCGGTCGGCGCGACGAGCTGGCGGGCCATCTCCGTCGCCGGGCCCGCGAGGTCGGGGACCTGGAAGACCGGGGCAAGGTCGAGCGGGGAGAGGCCGACCACGCCTGCTCCCGTCCACCAGGTCGTGAGGACGGCGCTGGTCCGCCACGGCTGCGCGTCCTGTCCCGTGACGGGCAGCGTCAGGTCGTAGCTTTGCTCGACCTTGCCGTGCCCGTCCACCTCCATGATCTTCGCCGCAGACCCATCGGCGGGGGGGACCGAGAGCAAGGCGCGGCTTCCGCGCACCGCGAGCAGCCGCGCGTCTTTCGCGAAGCCGAGCTCGGAGACCACGGCGGAGAAGGTTTGCTCCGGTTTGGTGTCCTTTTTCGGCGAGATTTTGAGGAAGGAGAGCCGCAGCGCGCCGTCATGCGGGCAGTGCTCCAGGACCGCGAATGTTTCCTGTCCCATCGCGGCCGATCGGAGCGCGCACCCTGGATGCGGCTGCTGCTTCGGCTCGAACGGGGTCGGAGCGCGCCCGTACTCCACGCTGCGCAGGAGGTCGTCGTGCCAAAGCTCGACCCGCCGCGAGCCGACCGCGAGGACCATGTGGGAGTACCAGTCCGAGCTCGGGTCCGCCTGGGCCTCCTGCGCGTCGGTCCCTTCCGCCGGCACGGTGGTGATGAGCCGGACTTGCTGGTCGGCCTCGCTGCTGCGGGCGTCCGCGTGCAGCTGGCTCGACCTCTTCCCGGTCTTCGCGTCGAGGCTCACGACGAGCGAGCAGCCACGCGGCTCGCGGTAGACGGCGTAGACCTTGCCCCAGGCGGCCGTCGCAGCGCAGAGCGCCGTCGGCTCGGCGAAACGCCAGACCTCTTTGCCGCTCGCGACCTCCCAGCCGACCAGGCTTCCTCCGTCGGCGGTGACCAGGACGCCCCCGACGACCATGGGGGAGGCGCTCGCGGCGTTCGGCTTCGACCACGCCAGGTCGAAGCCGTCCGGCACGGCGGCCGCGTCGGGGGGCGGCGGAACGTTCCGCGACGCGGTCTGCGAGACCGCCTGCCTGATCGGGGCGCGCCACCACAGGACGGCGGCCACGGCGAGCACTGTCAACACGATCGATGTCGCGATCAGGCAATCACGCCAGAAGACAGGCCTTTTCATCGGGTCACCCTGGATTGCGCGAGGTCACTCTGCGGAAGGCTGGGCGGGCGCGCCGGTGCGCTTGCGCCGCCGACGGCGCTTCTTCGCCGCGCTCTCAGCGCCAGAAGCGTCTGCCGCGTCGGAGGCGGCGGCAGGCGCAGACGCGTCGGACGGAGCGGACGCGCCGTCCGAGGCTCCGGGGGAGCTGCTCCTGCGGGTGCGCTGACGATCCCGAGCGGGCCGAGGCGCGCGGTCGCCCTGCTCGCCGCGGCGGGCGGGACGGTCCCCGCGCTCGCGGGGCTCGCGGGGCGGGGCTTTCGGCGCGGGGGCGAGCCTGCCGGTGGAGCCTTCGGGGATGGCGAGCTCGGCGTAGATGTGCGGCGAGTTCGAGTACGTCTCCGGCGGATCCGCGAAATCGAGCCCGAGAGCTTTGTTGATGTACTCCCAGCGAGGCAGGTCTTCCCAGTCCACCAGTGTGACCGCGATACCGGTTTTGCCCGCGCGGCCGGTGCGGCCGATCCGGTGCACGTACACCTTCTCGTCCTCGGGGCAGTTGAAGTTGATGACGTGGGTGATGTCGTCGATGTCGATGCCTCGGGCGGCGACGTCGGTGCAGACCAGGATGTCGATCTTGCCCTTGCGGAACCCGGAGAGGGCCTCCTCGCGCGCCCCTTGGCTCATGTCGCCGTGCAGGGACCCCGCGTTGAAGCCGCGCAGGGTGAGCTCGTCGGCGAGCTTGCCCGCGCTGCGCTTGGTCCGGGTGAAGATCATCGTCTGCCCCCGCCCCTCGGCCTGCAGGAATCGGGAGACCAGCTCGTCTTTGTTGAGGGAGTGCGCGCGATAGACGTGCTGCGCGGTCCGCTCGTGCACCGGGGCGAGGTCGCCGCCCTCGGCGCGGATATGCGTCGGCTGGGTCATGAACGTCCGGGCCAGGGTGAGCACCGGGCCGGGGACGGTGGCGGAGAACAGCATGGTCTGCTTGCCGGTCGGCAGCTTCGCCATGATCTTCTCGACGTCGGGGAGGAAGCCGAGGTCGAGCATCTCGTCCGCCTCGTCGAGCACCAGCATGCGGATCGCGTTGAGCTTGAGGTCGCCGCGTCCCCAGAGGTCGAGCAGCCTGCCGGGGGTGCCGACGACCACGTCGACGCCCTTCTCCAATGTGGCGATCTGGCCCTCGTACGGCCTGCCGCCGTAGAGGGAGACGATCCGGCTCGGGCGCCCGTCCGCGAGCCGGAGCTGCTTGGAGGCGTCGATCAGGTCGTTCGTGACCTGCAGGCACAGCTCGCGGGTCGGCACGACCACCAGGGCGCGGGGAATGTCCTCCGCCTCGGCTTCGGCGACTCGCTGGAGCAGCGGCACGCCGAAGGCGAGGGTCTTGCCCATGCCGGTGCGGGCCTGGCCGATGAGGTCGTGGCCGCCGAGGGCCAGCGGCAGGGCCTGCTCTTGGATCGCGAACGCGTTGTGCTTGCCCGCGGCGGCGAGCGAAGCGACGATTTCGGGGTGTACGCCGAGTTCCGCGAAACTCGGTCCGATCTCCGTTGTGATGATCTGTATCTCTCTCGTCGGGCGCGCCGGACGAGGCGCGCGTGCACTGCTCATCACGGCGATGCTCTCTTCCATGATGAAGGCGCTCGCCCCGGCTCCCGTCTACCCGTGACGCGCCAGCCCAGTATACATGGCGGTGGGTACACTGAGACCCGTGGACCAGACCCCCGCTGCAGCGCAATGGCATGGTGTGCCCGAGTTTCTCGCGGTGCTCGCGTACGGCGAACTCGCCGCCTACTACCGATTGGCCGAGGACGCCTCGCTCGCGCCGACCATGGAGGGGAAGGCCGCGATCGCCCGGATGGGCGCCGCGCAGTTCCAGCATTTCGAGACGCTGCGCGAGGCGCTCGCCGCGCGGGGCGACGACGTCTTCCAGGAGATGACGCCGTTCCAGCCGGTGCTCGACATGTTCCACGCCCGGACCACCCCGAACACCTGGCTCGAAGCCCTGGTGAAGTTCTATGTCGGCGAGGGCCTCGCCGCCGACTTCTACCTCGAGATCGCGGACGGGCTGCCCCCGGACGTGGCGACGGTCGTCAAAGAGGTGCTGAGCGACCGCGCGCACGCGCAGTTCGTCGTCGACCCGGTGCGCGAAGCCGTCCTGGCGAGCCCGAAGGAGCGCTCCCGCCTCGCGCTCTGGGCCCGCCGCCTGCTCGGCGAGGCGATCGCCCAGGCGCAGGCCGTGCTGGCGAGCCGCGAGGAGCTCGCCGACCTCTTGCTGCAGAGCGCGGGCGACCTCAACCGGCTCGCCCAGCTCTTCGACGAGGTGACCGAGCGCCACGAGGAGCGGATCAAGCTCCTCGGCCTCGAAGAGCCCGCCGCGTAACGCGGGCTAGCCCAGGGCCTGGCCGGAGACCCGGAAGGCCACGCGCAAGGCCTTGTTCAGCAGCTCCGGGGAGGCTCCGTTGAGGATGTCGACGGGGGCCGAGACGCGGGAGGCGACGCGGACCGGCCTGGTGCGGGCGGCGAGGACCATCCATTCTCCGGCTTCTTCCGTGGTGAGCGCGGGCTGCCCGTCGAACTCCCTGGTCGGCGTGATCATAGGGGTGCGCACCAGCGGATAGAACAACGTGGTGGCGTGCACGCCGTGCTGGCGCAGTTCGAAGCCGAGGGTCCGGCTCACGAGGGAGAGCGCGGCCTTCGAGCCGCCATAGGCGCAGAACTCCGGCATCGCGTCGTTGATGACCCCGCCGGTGGCGACATTGATGATGTGCCCGCTGCGGCGCTCGACCATGCCGGGCACGAGGTCCCGGATCAGGCGTATCGCGGAGAAGTAGTTGATCTGCATGGTGCGCTCGAAGTCGTGCCAGCGCTCCAGCGACTCAAGCGTGGTGCGGCGGATGGAGTGCCCGGCGTTGTTGACCAAGACGTCGACGCCGCCGTGCTCGGCGACGACTTCGGCGGCGAGCGCGTCCACCGCGTCGAGGTCGCGCAGGTCGCACGGCAGCGCGCGGGCCGACCCGCCCGCCGCGCGGATCTCGGCGGCGACGGCTTCGAGCTCCTCGGCCCGGCGGGCGACCAGGAGCACGTGGGCTCCGCGCGCGGCGAACTGGCGTGCGGCAGCCTTTCCGATACCGGAGGAGGAGCCGGTGATGAGCACCCGCTTGCCGTCCAGCGGCACGCCGTACGAGGGGTCCTTGCGCGCTTTGGCGACTTTTCTGGTGACGGCCGCCTGCATGGCCCAGCGGGCCGTCGTGTGGTTCGCCCTTGCGGCGAGGCTCCTCGGGCGCGGCGCCGCCAGGAGCTCGGATTCGACAATGCTGCTCATGCGAGAAGCATAATTGCGTTTTTGTCTCAGCGCTAGGGGGCGCGGAAGATCAGCGACGGCCCGCCTCGCGCATGAGGAAGGAGTTCACGAACTTCGGGACGAGCGCGTTGAAGAGGCCGATCCCCCACGAGACTTTGGCGACGACGCGGACCGGCCGCGTGCGCGCGGCGAGCTCCATCCACTCGGCGGCCTCGTCGGAGGTGAGCGCGGGGAGCTCGTTGTACTCCTCGGTCGGGGCGATCATCGGGGTGCGCACGAGCGGGAAGTACAGGGTCGTGCCGTGCACGCCCTTCCTCAGCAGCTCGGTGCCGATCGTCCTGGTCACCTGGGCGAGCGCGGACTTCGCGGCGATGTACGGCGCGAAACGCGGGTTGACCTCGTGGACGACGCCCCAGCTGGCGACGCTGATGACGTGCCCGTCGCCGCGCTCGATCATCCCCGGCAGGAAGCCCCGGATCAGTCGCATCGCGGAGAAGTAGTTGATCTGCATGGTGCGCTCGACGTCGTGCCAGCGCTCGAGCTGCTCGACGGTGCGCCTGCGGATGGAGTGCCCGGCGTTGTTGATCAAGACGTCCACGCCGCCGTGCTTCGCGACGACGTCCGCGACGAGGGCGTCCAGCGCGTCCAGGTCGCGCAGGTCGCAGGGGAAGAAGTCCGCCTGTCCGCCCGCCGCGCGGATCCGCTCGGCGACGGCTTCGAGCTCCTCGGCCCGGCGGGCGACCAGGAGCACGTGGGCTCCGAGCTTGCCGAACCGGTAGGCCGCGTGCTCGCCGATACCGGAGGAGGAGCCGGTGATGAGCACCCGCTTGCCCCGGATCGGGAGCCCGTAAGACGGGTCCTTCCGGGCTTTGCGCATGTCGCGGGTCGTGGCGGCCCCCAGGATCCAGCGCCCGACGACCTGGTTCGCCCTGGCGGCGAGCCCGCGCGGCTTCGGCGCGGGCGGAGTGCCCTTGGGGTCGATCTGCGAAGCGGGGATGACGCCGTTGCTCATAATGGATATCCTACATCTCTGTATTTTCAGCGGGACGGGGGTTGGAGGGGGTGCGGGCAGGGCTTAGAAACGGATGCCGGAGCGGCGGAAGAAGTAGTCGACGCGCTTGGGGGACACGGCGTTGAAGAAGCCGACGGCTCCGGAGAACCTGGGGATGACGCGGATGGGCCGGATGCGGGCGGCGAGGGTCATCCATTCGGCGGCCTCCTCCGGCGAGAGGGTGGCGACGCGGTCGTACTCCCCGGTCGGCGCGATCATCTCCGTGCGCACCAGCGGGTAGAACAGCGTGCTGAAGTGCACGCCCTCGCGCCGCAGCTCGAAGCCCATGATCCGGGTGGCGATCGACAGCGCCGCCTTCGCCGCCGCGTACGCGGTGAAATACGGCGCGACCTGGTTGGCGACCGCCAGGCTCGCGACGTTGATGACGTGCCCGTCGCGGCGCTCCAGCATGCCGGGGAGCAGTCCCCTGGTCAGGCGAAGGGGCGCGAAGAAGTTGATCTGCATGATGCGCTCGAAGTCGTGCCAGCGCTCCAGCGACTCGGCCGCCGGCCTGCGGATCGAGTGCCCGGCGTTGTTGACCAGGACGTCCACCCCGCCGAACCGGGCGTTGACCGTCTCGGCGAGCTTGTCCACCGCGTCGTAGTCGCGCAGGTCGCAGGTGATGGCCTCGGCCTCCCCGCCCTCGGCCCGGATCTTGGCGGCGACGGCTTCGAGCTCCTCGGCCCGGCGGGCGACCACGACGACTTTCGCCCCGAGCCTGCCGAACTGGTACGCGGCTGCCGCGCCGATCCCCGACGAGGCTCCGGTGATGAGCACGCGTTTCCCCCGGAGCGGCGCCCCGTAGGAGGGGTCTTTGCGCGCCGCGCGCAGCTCTTTGCCGTTCACGGCCTTGATGAACCAGAGGTCCCTCGCGAGGAGCGCCCGCTTGAGCGGGCTGCGCCGTTTCGCGACCGTCGGGGCGGCTAAGTTACTCACGAGTAGCATTGTAGCGGGCGGAGGGGGTCATCGCGCTTGCGAGCCGGTGATTTTCTCGCTCAGCTCCGGGAACAGCGCGGTGAACCCGGGGGCGAGGGCGAAGAGCCGGGGCGCGATTCGGCTGGGCCGCGCCCTTGCGGCCAGCACGATCCACTCGGCGGCCTGCTCCGAAGAGAGCCCGGGCATGTCTGCGAACTTCTCGGTCGGGGCGATCATCGGGGTGCGCACGAGCGGGTAGTACAAAGTCGTGGCGCTCACGCCCTTGTGGCGCAGCTCCATATTGATGTTCCGGCCCATGGTCGAGAGCGCCGCCTTCGCCGCGATGTACCCGGCGAATTTCGGCACGCCCTCCGAGAGCACGCCCCCGGTGGTGACGTTGACGACGTGCCCGTCGCCGCGCTCCAGCATGCCGGGCAAAAAGCCTCGGATCAGGCGCACCGCTCCGAAATAGTTGATCTGCATGACCCGTTCGACGTCGTGCCAGCGTTCGAGCTGCTCGGGCAGGCTGCGGCGGATCGAGTGGCCCGCGTTGTTGACCAGCACGTCCACGCCGCCGTGCTTGCCGACGACCTCGGCGACGAGCGCGTCGATCGCGTCCAGGTCGCGAAGGTCGCAGGAGATCGCCTCGGCCCGCCCGCCCGCGACCCGGATTCGTTTCGCCACGCTTTCGAGCTCCTCGGCCCTGCGGGCGACCAGGATCAGCTGTGCGCCGAGCTTCCCGAGCTGGTAGGCGGCCTGCTCGCCGATGCCGGAGGAAGCCCCGGTGACGAGCACCCGTTTGTCTCGGAGCGAGCGGCCGAGAGAGGGGTCCTTGCGAGCCTTGCGGAGCCTCCTGCCGAGCGCCGGGTGGCTGCCCCAGCTCGTGAGGAGGTCCGAGGCCCTGCGGAGCGAACTGGCGCCAAGGTGAGACGTAACGGTGTTATATTCCATGTCGTCCACTGTAGCGGAGCTTTCGCGCTCGGCATAGTCGGCAGAGCGCCCGGCTTCTCCCTTTGTGGGATAGGCTGGCAGGCGAACCCAAGAGGACCGCCCGAGAGTTTGGAGAACCGGTGGACGTGAAGATCGGCATCGTGCACAGCCCGCGTGAGCTGACCATCGACAGCGCGCAGTCGGCGACCGAAGTCGCCCAGCTCATTTCGTCCGCGCTCGCCGACGACTCGGTGCTGACCCTGCTGGACTCCAAAGACCGCCAATACCTGATCCCGGCGAGCCGTATCGCCTACATCGAGATCGGCTCTTCGGACACGCGCCGCGTCGGCTTCGCAGGCTAGTTTCCCGGCGCTCAAATAGCGATCTGCGGCGTTAGCGGAGCGCTCATGTATGCTCCGCGCCCCAATACACGTCGCGCTCCGCTGCCTTGCATCTCATCCATTTGATCTGCCGGGAAATCCTCGCGGCGTGAGCGGCTAGACCTCGATTTTCGGGACGCGGGCGAGGCCGCCCCAGGCGAAGGCGACCGTGGCCATGATCGCCTCTTCCTTCGGGATCGGCTTGCCGCTGTCCTGCCAGTGCTGCGCGCTGACGTGGATGAGGCCGACGAGGTTCACCGCGATCATCTTCGCGTGGTACAGCTCAAGGCCCGAGTCGTGGCGGACAATGTCGAACACGGCGTCCACGCAGGCGTCGGTGGCCTTCTGTATGCGCGTGCGCACCTCGGGCTGGAGGAGGTCGGTGGAGAAGAGCAGCCGGTAGCCCCGGGTGTTGGTGTCGATCACGTCGAAGAAGACGCGCACCGCCTCGATCAGCCGGTCGTGGTTGTTCGTGCTCGCGCGGATCGCCTGGCGGACCCGGAGCATCAGCTCCCCGACGTGCTGGTCGAGCACAGTCAGGTACAGTTCGAGCTTCGAGGGGAAGTGCTGGTAGAGGACCGGTTTGCTGACTCCGGCGTGCTCGGCGATCTCCTCGACCGAGGCTTTGTGGAAGCCCTGCTCCGCGAAGACCTCGTTCGCCGCGTCAAGCAGAAGCTTGCGGCGGTCCAACTTGGTGAGGCGGCCCCGACCGGCGGGGCGCGGGGTGGCGGTTTGCGCGGTCATTCATTGACGATACCTAATAATCCCGGCTCAGGGCCAATTATCGGGAGTAGATTCGCTCACGGTGACGGAACTTAATCGTTCGGTGACAATTCCTCCGCGCCGCCCGCTCGGGCCGAGGGACGGGCCAAAACCCAGTAGGCGAGCCCGGCGAGCGCGGCCCCGACGAACCAGCTGCACTGCGCGATCATATGCAGGACCGGAGCCGCCTCGGGGCCGCCCGCGAGCACGCAGGCCACCGCGACCGCCCCGCCGAAAGCCGTTGCCGCGATCGCCGTCGGGTTGAACCCCCGCGTGTACCAGTAGCTGCCGGTCTCCGACATGCTGTACAGGTCCTCCGGCACGATCCGCCTGCGCCGCACCAAGTAGTAGTCGACGACGAGCACCCCGTAGAGCGCGCCGAGGAACGCCCCGAGGGTCTCGAGCGTGTAGTGGATGGCCGTGGGGTTCTCGATGAGCTTCCACGGCGCGATGAACACCGACGCGACCGCCGCGATCATGCCGCCGCCGAGCCAGCTGATCCGTTGCGGCCGGACATTGGAGAAGTCGAACGCGGGGGAGACGAAGTTCGCCACGATATTGATGCCGACGGTCGCGACGAGGATGGTGAGGACGCCGACGACCATGGCCGTCGAGTTCGGGATCCGGACGACGACCCCGTTCGGATCGACCACCAGCTCCCCGAACACCGGGGCGGTGAGCGAGGCGGTGGCGACGACCAGGAGCGAGAAGAACAAGAAGTTCACCGGCAAGCCGAAGAATCCGGACGTGCGGATCACCCGCATGGACTTGCCGTAGCGGGCGAAGTCCCCGAAGTTCAGCACCGGCCCGCCGAAGTAGGACACCACCAGCCCGACCGCCCCGACCATGGCGAACGCCGCCCCGGCCACGGTCTTCGGCTGGTCCGCCCCGCCGAGTCCGCCGTGCTCGCTGAGATTGCTGTGCTCGCTGAGATTGAAGTTCACCGCGCCCCATCCGGCCTGGTAGACCAGCCAGCCGCACAGGACGATCATGACGGCGTAGACGGCGGGGCCCGCCCAGTCGACGAACTTGCGGATGAAGTCCATCCCGTGCCAGAAGATCAGGGCCTGGGCGGTCCAGACCCCCATGAACGTCGCCCAGCCGAGGGCGGAGAGCCCGAGGAAGCCGTGCGCCCCGGCTTCGGCGTAGGGGACCAGGCTGGGGAACAGCTTGACCAGGACCAGCGTCACCGCGTTCGCGGCGAGGTAGGTCTGCATCCCGTACCAGGCCACCGCGTTGATCCCGCGCAAAATGGCCGGGATGTTCGCGCCGAGCACGCCGAAGGAGAGCCTGCAGACCACGGGGTAGGGCGCTCCGGTGCGCTGGCTGGGCTCGGCGACGAGGTTCGCGAGGGCGTAGGAGAGCGCGACCGCCACGATCAGGGCGACGAACACCTGCCAGCCCGCCAGCCCGAGCGCGAACAGGCTGCCCGCCGTGGTGTACCCGGCGACGCTGTGGATGTCGGTCATCCAGAACGCGACGAAGTTGTACACCCCCCAGTTCTGCTGCTCGACAGGGGCCAAGTCCTTGTTCGAGAGCCGGGGGTCCCGCCGAGCGGCGGCGGCAGGGGCGGCGGACTCTTCGCCGAGCACAGCAGTCATCCACAGAAGCTAACGGACCGATATTGCCCCTATGTTGCCGAGGTGAAACGCGGGCCGCGCGAAGGGCGCTCGTGCTCGGCTTCCGCGCCAGAAGGGCCGAAAACGGCTTCTCTGATAGTTTGAGCGCGTGAAACGCCAGGACTGGATCGCCGATCCGGGCCATGCGCGTTGGCTCAGCGACAGCGAGTCGCAGACGTGGCAGGCCATGGTCAAGATGATCGACATCTTGTTCTCCCGGATCGGCCGCGAGCTCGCGGTGGAGTCGGGGCTTTCCTTCGTGGACTACCAGATCCTCATCACTTTGGTGGACGTCGAAGGCGAGCAGACGACGATGACCGCATTGGCGGCTTCGCTCGGATGGTCGAGGAGCAGGGTCTCGCACCAGGTGCGGCGCATGGAGGCGCGAGGGCTCGTGGAGCGCGCGCCGGGCGAGGCCGACCGCCGCAACTCCATCGTGCGCCTGGGCCCGGCGGGGCTGCGGCGGCTGCGAGCCGCTGCTCCGGGCCAGGCCGAGCGGGTTCGGCGGCACTTTTTCGACCAGCTCGCGCCGGAGCAGCTCGCCGCGCTGGCCGAAGCGCACCGGTCGTTGCTCGATTATTTGGCAGGCTCCGAGGATTTCCCCGATCTCCCGGCGCCCTCGCAGCCCGAGGGCGATTGAGGGGCGCCTGCCCCTAGCTCGGGCGACTCGGCTCGGACGACGGCCTGGCGATGGCGGCGACGATTTGTTCCGCCGCGGCCATGCCGGCGCCCCCTGCCGGGGGCGCGACGGACAGGATCCGCACCGCTCCGCTCTTGCGGAGCCCCGCCTCCATGCGCAGCTCGGTCGCCACGACGCGGGAGAGCAAGTGCAGCCCGGCCGCGGGCGCCCGGTTTCCCGCGCCGCCGCGTTCCGGAGCGGGCTCCTCCTCGAAGCCCGTGCCGTCCATGCCCGAGGTGACATTGACGACCATCGCCGAGCACGAGCGCCGCAAGAGCGGCAGCGCGTGCTGGGCCGCCAGCCAGGGGCCGACAAAATTCACGTCGAGGCAGGCGCGCGTCATGTCCTTGTCGAGGCCGAGGGCGGGATTTCCCCGGTGGGGGGCGATGTCCGCGATGTTGATCAAGACGTCGATCCTGCCTTCCCTCCTGCCGACCTCGGCGACGGCTTCGGCGATGGACTCGTCGTCGGCGATGTCGAGGGCGATGGCCGTGATATTCCGGCACCGCGTGCGGAGCATGCCGACGAGCTGGTCGAACTCCTCGGGCTTTCTGGTTCCGAGCCAGACGCGCGCGCCCTTCCCCGCGAGCAGCTCGCCCAGCTCCCGCCCGACTCGCTGGCCCGCCCCGGTGATCAGCACGGTTTTGTCGAGCCAGAGATACGGGGCGTGCGATTGCGGGTGCGCCATGGCGACCTTCCTTTTCTCCTCGTCAGGGCGTGGGCGCGCCAGTCCGCGTCGGCGGCCTCGGCCGCCGCACGGCGGTTGCGTGACACGTCAATAATTGATGTGTCACTCAATTTAGCGGGCGAAAGCCCAAGAGTCAATAGAATTGACATATTGGCGAATCCGCGCCTCTCGGCGCGCGGGCCCCGTGTCGTCGGCCGTATGACTTGTCAGATGCGCCAAGATGCACAAAGATAACTTCCTATGAGCACTGAATCCGCAGATCCCGCAGCGAACCCGATCGCGCCCGCCGCGCCTGCAGGCCCGGCGGCCCCCGTCTCGCTCGGCCCGGACTCGCCGAAGAACGCGCCGGTCCCGGCTGCGGACTCTGCGCCGCCCGCCATCGCGGAGAGCAAGGGCAAGCCTGGGAAGAAGGGCAAGGGCACCGAGCACCTCGACGCGGTCAAGCACACCCGCACCGGGGCGGCCTGGACCGGCATCATCCTCGGCACGCTGCTGTTGATCGTGCTGTTGATCTTCATCGTGCAGAACCAGGAGCCGACCAAAGTCGTCTTCCTCTCCTGGGACGTCTCGCTGCCGCTCGGCGTGCTCCTGCTCGCCGCCGCGATCATCGGCGTCCTCGGCACCGCGCTCGTCGGCGCGGCCCGCATGTTCCAGGTGTGGCGCGCGGCGCGCAAGAGCCACAAGGCGTAACGAGTGACCGCAGCCTCGGAGGCCGCCCGGCGCCGGAGCGGTTTCGCGCGCAACGAATCTCCCGGCAAGCCGCCGGTCGAGCTGTGCTACGAGGAATTCGGCTCGGCGCAGGACCCGACCGTGCTGCTCGTCATGGGCCTCGGCGCGCAGATGCTGCTGTGGCCGAGCGGGTTCTGCGAGCAGCTCGCGGGGCGAGGGTTCCATGTGGTCCGGTTCGACAACCGCGACGTCGGGCTCTCCACCAAGCTGGACGGCCTCCAGCCCGCGCGCACGCTGCCGGTCCGCGCCGTCCGCTACTTCTTCGGCCTGCCCAGCGCCAAACCCTACGGCCTGCGCGACATGGCGGGCGACGCCGTCGCGGTGCTCGACTGCCTCGGGGTCGAGCGCGCCCACGTCGTCGGCGCCTCGATGGGCGGGATGATCGGCCAGATCCTCGCCGCCGAGCACCCCGAGCGGGTGCGCAGCCTCGGCCTCTTCTTCACCTGCGCGAACGAGCGGTTCGTCGTCCCGATCCGGGCCCGCCTGCTCGCGGGCCTCGCCGAGAAGCGGCCGAAGTCCCCGACCAAGGAGCAGGAGGCCGTCCGGTTCGTCCGGGGCTACGAGCGGATCGCCGGGCGCGACTACCCCGCCGAGACCGAATGGCTGCGCGCGGAGTTCGACGCCATGTGGGACCGCTACCCGGACGGCGAAGGGCCCCTGCGCCAGTTCGACGCGATCCTCGGCACCGGCAGCCTCGCGGCCTCCGCCGCCGCCATCGACCGGCCCGTGGTGATCGTCCACGGGACCGACGACCCGCTGGTGCGCGTCTCCTGCGGGAAATCCCTCGCCCGGCTGATCCCGGGGGCCAAGCTCAACGTGGTCGAGGGCATGGGGCACACCTTGCCGTTCGGGCTGTGGGACTTCTTCGTCGAGGAGCTGACGGCGAACTTCGCGAGGGCGCGGGCATAATTGCGGGCATGACGTCTGACACATCGCCGACCGTCCCCCGCCGCGCCGGTTTCGCCCGAAGCGATCGGGCGCGCGGCGGCCCCGTCGAGCTGTGCTACGAGGAGTTCGGCTCCGAGTCCGACCCCGCCGTCCTGCTCGTCATGGGGTGGAGCACGCAGATGCTCGGCTGGCCCGCCGCCTTCTGCGAGCGGATCGCGGAGGCGGGGCACCGGGTGGTCCGGTTCGACAACCGGGACATCGGCCAGTCCACCAAGTTCTGGGGCAAGCGGCCGAGGCCGCTGCTGCCCAGCGTGCTGCGGGCCTTCGTCGGGGCGAACGGGAGCGCCCCGAACTACGACCTCACCGACCTCGCGCAGGACGCGACCGCCGTGCTCGACCACCTCGGGATCGATCGGGCGCACGTGGTCGGAGCCTCGATGGGCGGGATGATCGGCCAGATCCTCGCCGCCGACCACGCCGACCGGGTGCTCAGCTTCGGGGCGATCTTCACCTCGCCGCTGCGGAATTTCGTCCTGCCCGCCACATTGCGGGGCCTGCCGGTCCTGTTGGCCCCGCCGCCCGCCAACGAGACGAGGGAGCAGTCGGTCGAGCGCCTGGTCGCGACCTACCGGACCCTCACCGGGAAAATCCCGATGGACGAGGCCGTGCTGCGCGAAGAGCTCGGGGCGATGCTCGACCGGGGCAAAGGCGACGCGGGCGGCGCGGCGCGGCAGCTCGACGGCGTCCTCGGCACCGGCAGCCTCGTCGGGCGCGCGCGGCGGATCGCCCGCCCCACCGTGGTGATCCACGGCGACTCCGACCCCCTCATCCGCCCCGCCTGCGGCAAAGACCTCGCCAAGACGATCCCCGGCGCGCGCCTGAAGATCGTGCCCGGCATGGGCCACACCCTGCCGGAGCAAGTGTGGGACCTGGTGATCGGGGAGCTGACCTCGAACTTCGCCCGTGCCGCCTCGTCGTGACGAGGCCGCGGTCCGAGGCGGGCCTGCCAGAACACGGAATATACTATTTACTATAGAATAGTGCCGTGGCAGCGCCAAGGAGGCGCTCGGCAGAGAAAGGCGTTTCGCAATGGCAGAGCACACCGCGAAGGATCTGCGGAAGTTCCGCGTCATCCGGGCCGTCGGCCGGTACGCGCTGAACCCGTCCGTGAGGTTCTTCGCCAAACTGGGCTTGGTGCCCACGAACCAGGTCGCCGAATTAGAGACAGTCGGACGCAAAACCGGCGAGCTGCGGCGCGTGCCGGTGTCGCCGATCTTCGACGAGTCCGGGGCCTGGGTCATCTGCGGGCACGGCACCCTCTCCGGATGGGGCGCCAATATCGCGGCCAACCCGAACGTCCGCATCCAGCAAGGAAAGCGGTGGCGCGACGGCGTCGCCTCGTTCGTGCCCGACGACGACGTCCGCGCCCGCGTCCGCCAAGCCTCCACCTCCGGGCCTTGGATCGCCGCACAAGGGACCGCCCCGGTGACCGTGCGCATCGACTTCGTCGAAGCCCGGCCGCCCCGGAGCTAGCCCGCCGCCAGATCGCCCGCACATCCGAAGAGTGGTTTCGGCGCTAGGCTTTACTCGTGCGCTTCCAAGTCCTCGATATCGTCTTCAACCCCCCGAGCCCGGTCACGGGCGAGACGGTGCCGCCAGCGGACCGGCTGAACCGGGTCGTCGAGACCGCCGTCCTCGCCGAGCGGCTCGGCTTCGACTCGTTCGCGGTGGGGGAGCGCCACGCGGGCGAGGTGCTCTCGTCCTCGCCCGCCGTCATCCTCGGCGCGATCGCGGCCTCCACCAGCCGGATCCTCCTCTCCACCGGGGTCACCGTGCTCTCCCTGCACGACCCGGTCCGCGTGGCGGAAGACTACTGCACCATCGACAACCTGAGCCGGGGCCGGTTGGAGATCGTCATCGGCAAAGGCAACGAAGTCCTGCAATACCCGTTGGCGGGCAAGGACATCGACAAGCAGTACGAGTACCTGCAAGAGAACTACGAGCTCCTGCGCAGGCTCCTGCGCGAAGAGCACGTCGACTGGGAGGGCAAGCACCGGGCGAAGCTCGAAGGCGCGACCACGCTGCCCCGGCCCTACGACGGGCCGTTCCGGATCTGGCACGGCTCCGCCACCTCCGCGTTCGCGGTCGAACTCGCCGCGAAATGGGGCGACCCCATCGTGACGGCCAACGCGCTGCAGCCGAGGGAGAACTACAAAACGCTCATCGACAAGTACCGGGAGCTCTACGACGAAGCCGGGCACGACCCCGAGGCGCAGTACGTCGGCTCCGGCTCGGGCGGGCTGTTCCTCGCGGACACCACCGAAGCCGCCGTCGAGCAATACCGGCCGTTCTACGAGGGCCAGGTCGCCCAGGCGCTCAAACGCCAAGGCGGGCAGCGCGTGCTCGGCAAGACCCTGGACTTCGAGACCATCGAGGACGCCGTGGCGCGCGGCCCAGCGCTCGTCGGCTCGCCAGAGCGGGTCGCCGAGAAGATCCTCGACTACCACGAGAGCTTCGGACACGTCCTGCAATCCGTGTCGATCAACCACGTGCTCGACGTCGAGCAGCAGAACGACGTGCTGCGCCGGTTCGCGGAAGAAGTCATCCCCCTCGTCAAACGCGAGGTGACGACCACGCTCTGGGGCCCGCAGGACAAGGGCCGCGCGAAAGGCTTGGCCGCGAAGGGCTAGCCGAAGTCAGGAGACCTCGGACGCGGGCGCGGCCCAGGTGTTGCACGCGGAGGGCCGCCCGCCCGAGTCGACGCCCTTGCGGAACCAGTCGAGTTGGTGCTGGCCAGTGGGGGTGTCCCCGTTTTCAGGGGAAGACGACGTGTTGGCTACGACATTGTTTTGGTTGTTGTAAACGGAATGAAAGAATTCTTGCTCATCTGGATTGTGTCCGGTTTGAGCGCCGACATACACTCCGCTCAGGCACCAGGCGCTTAAGTTGTGGCGGCGGTAGATCTCGTGCCCTTGTGAAGACTGGGGGCCTGTTTTGTCCGCGAGGTTGTTCATGATTTCCTCTTCGCCGAGGGCGTCGAGCAGCCAGTAGCTATAGGTGGACACCACCTCGACGAGGGCCCAGGTTGTATCGAGAGAATTAGAATCAGCATAGTAGGAAGTGTTGCTTATCTGGAAGGTGAGTCCTTGCTGTGAACATTCAGCAGATGCTTCGCTCAAGCCTTTTTCGCATGCTGTGTCGTATGCGGTCTTGTCTGTGTATCTGATGTTCGGGTGCTGAGGAGAAGGGCTTGACCCAGTGGCCTTGAGCGGTTCTTGCCACGCATGATTGAGGCATTCGACTTCTTCTTTGATGTACCGCTTCAAAGATTGCTCTCGCTCTTTCGCGTCCGCGAAGTCGAATACGCAGTCTTGCTGCTCCATGCTCGTGGCGACGTCCTTGAAAAGGGGAAGGCTCTTGAGTGCTTCGACCGTGGTCTGGCTGGTATTGCCATGGGTAGTGGAGTTGCTGTCTTGGCTGGATGCCGTGCTGCCGCCCCGCTTTATCTCACGCGCTTTTTCGAGCAAGGAGCAGCTTGTGAGCGCGGAAGCCAACGTCAGCCAGACGATCAAGATTTTCCCTGCAAGTGTGATGCGCATAGTGCAAATCGTACCGTGGCGGTTCTAGTCGCGGTCCTCGTCGTCTCCGTAGTTGCCGAATCGTCGAGTCGAGCCGCCCCAGTCGTCGCTTCGGGAGGCGCTGGGGGACTCCCCCTCTTCTTCCTCCTCGTCCCAACTGTGCTTGGCCGACCTCGCGGAGACGGGCTCGGGCGTGTTCTCCGACTCGGACTCGTCTTCGTCGTCCCAGCGCTGTGGACGACGATAGGGCTCGGATTCCTCCTCCTCGTCGTGACTGGCTCCGAAACTGCGCGTCGAGTCGTCATCGCGCATAGCTCGGCGGACCGGCTTGCTCGCCTCGGGCTCGTCCTCTTCGAGGTTGCCGAATTTCTGCCCGCCGCCGGACCAGTCTTGCTCCGCTTGCCTCTGGGCTTCAGATTTCGAATCCTCGATACGCTCGTTGATCTCCTCGATCTTCTCCTCAACGGCCTGGTCGAGCTTGTCTTGGCTGGCTTTGACCGTGTCCAAGGCCTGGATTGTTTCTGCCGAGAGCCGCTGAACAGTTTCGTGGTAGCGCCGTCGCTTTGCGAGCAGCTGTTCGAGCACGTTCATGTTGTCCTCCTGGTTTTATTCGAACCCGGTGAGATGGCCTTGGCCGCCAGCGCTGGCTCCGACTTGGCGGACGTTGGCTTGGACCTCGAAGTCGCCGTGGTCGTTGCTGGCCTGCTTGTGGACAGCGCCGTCGTTGCTGGCGGCGGCGGGAGCGTGCCCCATTCCTGCGGGCGCGGTGGCGAGAGTAGGGCTGGCTTGGGCGAGAGGGGCGGCGTGCTGCGTGCTGGCGGCAGGGCCGGAGCTCAGGGACGCGCCAGCTGGGGACGCCCCGGCGGGCTTGTGCTCGCCGTCTTTGTCCTTCTTGTCGTCTGCGGCTTCGCCGTCTTTGTCTTCCTGGTCCGAGCCGTCCTCGTCGCCGTCTTGTTTGTCTTCCTCGTCCTTGTCTTCGTCGTCTTTCTTGTCTTTTTCATCTTTGTCTTTGTCTTTGTCCTGCTGCTGTTGCTGCTGGGCGGCTTGGGTGGCGGCTTGGATGATTTGCCCGATGCTGCCCATCAGCCCCTGCAGGGCTCCGCCGAGCGCGGAGCCGAGGCCGCTGACTGCTTCGCCGAGTGATTTCCCGACCTCGCCGAGTGATTTCCCGACCTCGCCGAGCGCCTTTCCGATATCCCCGGCCCCGCCGCCGGAACCAGAACCTCCCGACCCCCCGGTTCCGGAGCCGACATCGCTCCCGCCGCTGGAGAGGTCAGACGCGGCAGGCGTCCCGCCGCCGGTTCCGCCGCCGCCGGTCCCACCACCTCCGGTTCCGCCGCCTCCCGTCCCGCCGCCGCCGGTTCCGCCGCCGCCGGTCCCGTTGGAGTATTTATCGCCATCAGTGCCGCTGAGCGCCTCTTTCAGGGTGTCGTAACCTTGTCCGACGGAATCCACAAAGGCGTCATGCATACGGTTCATGTATCTGCAAACAAGGTCGATGTCTTGCACGCAACTGATGAGATCGCTCTTCACATACGACGCGGCGTGGTACTCCTCGGCGTGGTACTGCGCGTATTTCGGCACGCCCATGTCCGCGAGGTCGCCCGCGGCGTCTTGTCCTAGTTTTCGCACACCTGCCTCGTCGGACTCGACCTGGGGGTTGGCGGGCTTTTGCTCGAACGCGCTGCCCATCGAGGCTCCCAAAGCCGCCCCGGCCACGGTGCCCGCAGGCCCAAGGACGGAACCGGCGACGCCACCGATGACGCCGCAGACCACCTCGGGGTTGGTGGCGATGTCTTTCACTTCGTTCCAAACAGCGCCGACTGCGTCGCCGACCGCGTCCATAGCGGCGTCCATCAAGCCTGACTGGTCCTTCTCGTAGCCTTTTTTAGCCTTCAAGTAGCCAGCGATGTCTTTGGCGCTCACGCCCTTCCCGCTCGGGTCGAAATCGAAAGACTTGTCGCTCCGCATGTCGACGCCATGGTGTTCGCTCTTCTTATGGAAAGAAGGACATTTCCACTGCATGACAGCGATACCGCTGGAGATTCGCAAATCAAAATCAGAATTGTTGTTCTTGATGTAGTCGCTTGCGAGCTTGGTCGCGCTTTCCCCGATGGCGTCGCGTTTCTGCTCAAGAGCGTCCACGATGTCGTCGCCCACGTCGTTCACGGCTGTTGCCTTGCTGTGGAGATGCGTCAGGTTCTCCTGAGTCAGCTGATGGTCTTGGTCGAAGCGCTCGCTCGCGGCCTTTTGCGCGTTGTCCGCCCAAGACGATTCTATGCTCGACATGTTGCTTTTCAGCTCGTCTTGGGCGGCTTTGTAATTACCGTGCGCGTCCAGAAGGATTTTCGAGGCGTCCCAAATAGCGGCAAGATTGATATCTTTTCCGGATTCGTACCAGCTCTTGACTTTGTCGATGTTGTCGTACTCTTCGTTCCATTGAATGCCGTTGGCATTGAGCGCGCCTTTGTTCGCCACACGAGACTTGATGTAGCCGTAGAGCACCTCGAGGACGTCGACGTCGCCACCCCATACGGAAGACTTGGTGGGGGTGAGGACATCGGCCCCAGTCTTGTATTTGCCGTGTTCCGTCTGCCTGTCGTAGTCGGTCTTGCCGCCGCCGTCGTCCGGATTGAGATCGTCCGCGGGGGATTCGTCGTCGCCGTCGTATCCGTCACCGTCGTCGTTGTGGCCGCTGCCGCTGTCATAGTCGCCATCGTCATTGCCACGGCCCCCGTCGTTCTTGTCGCCACCGCCTGTGCCGATGCTGATATTGGGGTCGTAGTGTTTGCTCTGGTCGCGGTTGTCGGTGTGGTGCCTGCTGTGGTCGCGGTTGTCGTTGTATTGCCTGTGGTCGCGATTGTCGTTGTAGTGGTTGCTCTGGTCGCGGTTGTCGGTGTGCTGGGAGTTGTGATGGCCGCTTTGCTGCTGGTTGGTTTGGTTTTGGCGGCTCCCGTCGCCCGCGTGCTGGTGCTGCCGTTGATCTTGCTGGGTGCTGCCGTTGGAGCCATGCCCGTGCCTGTCGTCGCGGCGCTCGTGAGGGGTGCGGTGCTTGCCTTTCTTGAGAGGCGGCTTGCGCACGGCTCCGCTTGTTGGCAGCTCTTCAAAACCTTCAAAAAACATTACTTTTCCCAATTCCCCAGTCCTCTCTCAGTCCCTGCGCGCGCTCAGAGCTTCCCGTCGGGTATTTCTGTGTTCTTCAAGTTGTCCGCATGGGTTTCATCGGTGCCCTGGTAGGTGTCCACCGCAAAGTGCAGGTTGTTGCCGTAGTTTTTATGGTTTTTCGCGAGTCCTCGCCAGGGGTCTTGCACTATTGGAATAGTCTTTTGAAGCGCTTCCCCGTGCTCCTGCCAGTACTCCCCGACAACCGAGCTGCCCAAGTTGATATTGTCCATCCGGTCGGTGACGGAGTCAACGTGCTCGCTCGCCTTGTGAAACTTGTCCCCGTGCTTGCGAACCCCGTCGGGGTCCGACATCTTTACCCATGACATCGTTGTTTCCTTCCCTCGGTCCCTACAATCCGTCAGTGCTGTGCTGTTGTCCGTGTCGTCGTGTGCTGTGCGCGCCTCATGAGTCGTCCGCAGCCCCCTTCTTCGGCGGCTGCCGATGGGAGCGGTCGTCCGCGCCGTCGCGCTTTGGGAAGAACAAGTCCTCGGGGTTGACCTCGAGCCACTCGGCGACCTTGTCGATCTCGTCCACCCGCCATGTGCGGCGGTTCCCCAGCAGATCGGTCATGGCCCGCGAGCTCACCCCGAGAGCCTCCGCGGCCTCCGACCGCGTCAACTGGAGCCTGGCCAGGTGTCCCCGGATCTCCAGGCTCACAGTTTCGTTGAGCTCTCCCATATAGGCACAATATCACGCGTTTCGGCAAGTGGCACGAGCCGAGAGGCCAGAGACCCGTGAGTATGCGCGCTACTCGCGGTCCTCGCCGGAGCCGTTCGCGTCTGCCTGTGCTTGTTTGAGCTTGTCCGCTGGATCGCCCGCGCTTTGCGGGTTCAATTTGTGCTCGACCGGGCCCACTCCTGGGGCGGGCAGCCGGTCCGGGCCGATGTCGTCGATGCTGCCTTTGGCAGTGCCTTGGTCGGGCGGGGATGCGCCCGACTGGCCGGCTCCCCCTTTCGGGGGCCCGCCGCTCTCGGGCGGGGGCGTGTCGGGCCCCTGGTCGGCGGGGTCCTGGTCGTCAGGGGCGGCCGATGGCGGCGGAGGGGGAGGTTGGTCCTTGTTCCGGATGCAGGCGGTCTGCTCGGGGTCGTTCGTCTGCGGGCAGGGCCCCGGGCCGGGCGAGGCCGCCAGCTTGCCGGTGCTCGTGCCTGAACTGTACCGGTACGTGGAGTCCTGCGGGTCGTAGTGCAGGTCGCCGTGCGCGAGCTGCTCGGCCTTCAGTCCGAGCCGGGCTGTGGCCTCGGCGAAGAGCCGCAGGTCTTCGTCGCTCACGCCGGGATGCGGCTTCGGGACGAAGCAGCCCCCGGGCGCCTCGCGCATGGTCCTCTGCGCTTTCGCGATCTTCGCTCGGGCCTCGGCGAGGCTGCCCGCCTTGGCCAGCTCGTCCGCGATGTTCTCCAGCACGACCACGAGGTTGATCCGCGCGGTGCAGCCTTCTTCCGGGTCGGCGAGGGCGGTGGCTTGGTCGAATTCCCGCTCCGCGTCGGGCAGGCGCCCTTCGAGGACGTAGGCGTCGCCCTCGGCGAGGTGGGCTTTCCACGGCTCGATCTCGTTGAAGCCAAGGAGGCTCCTGGCCTTGTCGTGCAGGCCCGGCACGTCTTGGCGGTCGAAGCGCTCCGCCGCGTCCCGCCCGCTGGTGTAGGCCCAGAACAAGTAGCCCGAGGCCATGAGCGCGAGCGCCACCAGCGGCGAGGAGAGCGCGAGCAACCGCCTGCGCGCGAGGGAGCGGCGCGGGGCTTTGGTGAAGTACGCGCGCACGCGCAGGGCGCCCTGCCGGATCACGCGGCCCCCCGCAGCTGGTCCCGGCGGATCTCGCGGATCAGGAGGAACGCCTCGACGGCGAGGAGGGCGGCGGCGATCATGGCGAACACCCAGTAGTACTCGGCGCGAGCTGTCTGCTCGTCCATGGCCTGGTCGGATCTGGCGGGGGAGTGCTCGGGCGGGACCGGGACGACTGCGGCGATGGGGTCGCCGGGGCTGCGGTGCGAGTACGGCACGGACAGCTGCGCGGCGATTTGGCGCAGCACGCCCTCGTCGGGCGTGGCGACGAGCGGCCCGTCCGGGCCTTGGAGGTGGACCATCTGCCTGTCTTCCCCCCAGCGGTCGGGCACTTGCCCGCCTGCGGCGCTGCCGTAGCCGAGGACGGCTCCGCCCGAGACCAGCCCCGGCCCTGGGGCGAACGCCCCCTGGGGGACGGCTTGCCCGCGCCGCCCCTCGCCGAGGTAGAAGACCAGGCTGTGCGACCGGGGGTACTGCTGCTGTGCGACCTGGAGCCCCTGGTTGAGCAGGCCGCTCGCGGCGGTCGGGTCGACGCGGTCGATGGCCCCTTGGACGACTTGGAACGCGGAGTAGTTCTCGAGGAACGCCTCAAGGCTCCAGGTGTCGGCGGAGAGCGGCCAGTCCACCCGCGCGGCGGCGCTGAACGCGATGACGCTGAAGTTCGCGTGCGGGAACTGGTGCACGATGGCTTTGAGGTCCGCGCGGATGCCGACCATGCGGTAGTCGTGCTTGGGGCCGAAGTCGTCGACCCACGAGTTGGGCGAGCGGTCCACCACGAGGAAGATGTTGAGCTGCGGGTCGTCCGACGGCGCGGCGACCGGGGGCGGTTTCGACAGCTCCTGGCGGGTGTGGTGCGAGCCGGGGCGCAGCGCCGCGACGAAGACGCACAGGATCGCGAGGGTGAGCGCTCCCCAGCGCAGCAGCACGCCCGTGAGCCGTCCGCCGGATTTGTGGACCAAGAGGTGGTAGAGGGTGAACACCCGCAGCGCGAGCACCACGAGGGCGGCGGCTGCCACGAGGCCCGCGCTCATCGCCGGACCACCGCCAAACACAGCGAGAGGAGGATGGCGAAGCCGACGGCGAGCCCGAGGACCAGCGACGGGTCGTCCGCTTCGCGCTCCTGCGCCACAGGCTCGGCGCCTGCGGGCAGGTCGGGGAGGTTGGCGCGGATCTGGTCGAGCGCGCCCGCCAGCGCGCTCGGGCTGGCGGACTCGGCGAACGCGAAGAACTTCCCTCCGGAAACCTCGGTCTCGGTTTGCGCGACGCCGTGCGGCTGGTTGTCGGGGTCTGCGCCCGGTTCCACGTCGATGACGTTGATCTGGGCTTTCGCCTCTTGCACGAGCTGGGCGAGCGCGCCGGAGGAATAGGCGGTGCGGGCTCCGGGGCCGGGGCTCTCGTTGGTCGGGCCGAGGTAGACCACCGAGCGCCGCCGCCCGGAGGGGCTGGCGTGGTCGGGGAACCCGAGCACGCAGCTTGCCAGGGCGTCGATGAAATTGGCGCGGTAGTCGGTGTAGCGCACGCCTCGGGAGAACGCGTCCTGCAAGTCCGCGAAGGACTTGGTCTCCTGCTCGGTGAGCTGCCTGCCCGCCGCCGCTTCGGCGGAGAGCTTCGCGAGGCTTGCGAAGCCGCGGAGCCTGCCGTTCACGAAGGCGTGGTCCGCCGTCAGCGGTATGGCCCGCAGCGTGAGCGAGGTCAGCCCGATGCGCTGGTCGACAAACCCCGCCGATTGCGTCTGGTAGTACGACAGGAAGGCCCCCGCCGCCGGGCTGGTGGCGGGGAGCCCGACGCACAGCATCACGTCGTCCGGGTGGTCTCGGTCGGGGCCGCTCGCCCGCTCCGCCGAGATCGGGCGGGCCGCCGCGTGCAGGGCGCAGCCCAGCAGGGCGAGCACGGCCAGCGCGGTCGCGACGAGCAGCGCCCGCTGGATCCGGACTGCGCTCACGTACTCGGGCAGCTCGGTGAGCCGCTCCACGTGCGCCAACGGGCGCAGCGCGGCACTGGCGGCGCGGCGCGGCGGGAGCAGCGCGGCGGCCAGCACGACTGCGAGGAGCAGCGCCCCGCCGATCTGCAGGACCAGCTCCCATCTCACTGCCATCGGGCGAGCACCTCCTTCGCCGTGGTGGCGGCGCCTGCCACGTCCGGCTGCTCGCCCGGGGCGAACTGTCCGGAGTAGAGGGTTTTGACGGCGGCGGCGGCCTCGGCGATGTTGCTCTCGGAGAACTCGGCGAGCACCATCCGGGAAGCGGGCTCCCCGGTCCAGAGCTGCAAGAACAGGCGCAGGGCGCGGCTGATCTCGCCGTGGGCGGCCCGGCTGGAGAGCTGCCCCCGCTGGTGGCGCGCGACGGTGTCGTCGATAGACCGGGCGAATGTGCGCTTGAGCAGCCGCAGCGTGAATCCGCGCAGCATTGGCGCGCGGCGCAGCCGCTCGACCGGCAGCGTCCACACGTACAGCCCGGCGACCCAGCCGACGGCAAGGGCGGCGAGCACCACGGCCAGCGCCAGCCACAGCGCGGAGTACGGCACCGGCGGCAGCACCAGCCGCAGCCGTTCGACGTCCTCAGCTCCCATGGCCGCTCCGGCGCAGCAAGGCGGTGAGCTCTTTGCGCAGGTGGGCCGTGCTGTCCACGCGGACGGCCCGCACGGCGCAGGCGGCGAGGAAATCGGCGAGCTGCGCCTCCCGCCGCTCCTCCGCGCGGCGGTACGCGGCGAGCACTTTGCGGCCGAGCGCCTCTTGGCGCAAAAGCGCCCGCCCGGTCTCCACGTCGTACCCGTCGCCCGCGCCGGGGGAGAGGACCGGGGCGTCGCGGATGACGACCCAGTACAGGTCGTGCCGGGCCGCGATCCCGCGCAGCTGCGCGACGAGCTGCTCCTGCGCGGGGCAGTCCCCGCCGAAGCTCGGCTCGCCGGAGACGAGGACGACGACGTAGCGTTTGCGGAAGTTGCGCTCCACATACGCGAGCTGCACGGCGAGGCTGCCCTTCGCGGCGTGGTCGAGGTCGTGCCCGGCCACGCGGGAGAGGATGTGCTCGACATGCGCCTCGCCCCGCCCCGGCGGCATCCTCGCCGAGCCGCGGGCGTCCCCGTAGACGAGGCCGATCTCGTCGCCCTTCGCGATGCTGACCAGGCCCATCATGCCCATGGCGTTCACCGCGACGTCGCGTTTGGTCTCGCCGGACGGGGCGAGGGCGGCCATGGACCGGCTCACGTCCACGACGAGGAGGACTTTGTGCTGGCGCAGCGAGATGAAACGCTTCACGAGCAGGTTGGGGGGGCCTCCCGCTTGCGGGGGAGCGCTTCGGGCGGTGGCCTTCCAGTCGATGTCGCGGACGTCGTCGCCCGGCACGTACGGGCGAAGGTCGTCGAACTCCTGGCTGCGGCCGTGGAACAGGGAGAGGTGCCCGCCGTCGAGGAGGCCCCTGGCCTTCCCCGTGGGGCCGACCAGTTTCTGCCCCGCCAGCACCTGCGCGCGGACCCGCTGCAGCAGTGCCCCCATCAGCGCCCTCCCGGCCCGCTCATGGCGTGCGCACCGCGCCGAGGATGGCGTCGATGACGAGTTCGGGGGTGACTTGTTCCGCGGCCGCCTCGAAGCCCAGCATGAGCCGGTGGCGCAGCACCCGGTGCGCGAGGGCCTTGATGTCGTCGGGCAGGACGTGGTCGCGGTGGTTGAGCAGCGCGAACGCCCGCGCCGCGCGGCAGAGGGCGATAGTGGCCCTCGGGCTCGCCCCGACCTCGATCAGGCGGGCGAGCTGCGGCGGGAGGAATTGGCACGGGTTGCGCGTCGCGGCGACAATATGTGTGACGTATTGGACGACCACCGGGTCGATGTGGATCTTCTTCACCACGGCCTGCACGCCGAGGATGTCCTCCAAGGCCGCGACTTGGCGCACCGGGGAGGTCTCCTCGTACACCCCCGCCTCGATCCGGAAGATGACCTCGGCCTCCTCCTGCGGCGTGGGGTACTCCAGGACCTCTTTGAGCATGAAGCGGTCCATCTGCGCCTCGGGCAGGGGGTAGGTGCCCTCCTGGTCGACCGGGTTCTGGGTGGCGAGGACGAGGAACGGCTCGGGGATCTTGTAGACCTTGCCCGCGATGGTGCTCTGCCGCTCCTCCATCGCCTCCAACATCGCCGACTGCGTCTTGGCGGAAGCCCGGTTGACCTCGTCGAGCAGCACGATGTTCGCGTGCACCGGGCCGAGGACGGTGTGGAACTGCCCCTTCGAGCCGTCGTAGAGCTGCGTGCCGATGATGTCCGACGGCAGCAAGTCCGGCGTGCACTGGATCCGCTGGAAGTGCGCCTTCACCGACTGCGCCAGCGTCTTCGCCGCCGTCGTCTTCGCCAAACCCGGCACGCTCTCCAACAAGATGTGCCCGCCGGTGATCAAGCCGAGGAGCAATGTCTCGCGAAGGCTCTCCTGGCCCACCACCTTCGTGGCGAACGCGCTGGCCAGCGAGCTGACGACGTGCAGGCTGCTCTCCACCTCGCCGGGTGTGGGACCGGTGTGCTGGTAGTACGGCGGCGCGCTCAAAAGACGACTTCCAAGGGGTCTCGGGCAAGGTCGGCGGAGCCGGTGAAGTCACGGGGCTCGGTCGGGAACTGGCCGTTGCCGTTCCCGCCGCCGACGAGTTGCACGGCGAAGGTCCAGTGCAGCGTCACAGTCACTTTCGCAGTCATCGTCGCGAAGTCTACGGCGATGTCGGGGTCTTGGTCGGCGTAGTTCTCGGTCTCGGTCCACCGGGCGGTGCCCGGCGAGGCCTGCGCGTTGTTGAGCTTGTTCGGGCAGCCTTGGCCCGCGAGGTCGGACGACTGCTCGCAGGCTTCGAGCTTGGCCTGCATGGCTTGGACGACCGCGTCGTGCCCGATTTGCGAGATCTGGCCGTTGATCAGCCAGTTCGGGTCCGACCCTTGGTAGAGCTGGCCGAGCAGCTCCTTGTCCCGCTCCGGCACGAGCTCGATGTTCTTGTTGATCGAGCCGACTTCGAGCGTCCCTGGGAAGACATCGATGGCTTTGACATTGCCCGCGGGCTTGCCGAACAGGGTCAGGAACTCGAGGGCGCGCCCGCCGCCGGTGGGGGCGCTCGGCTGCAGCGTGACGGTGGAGTGCGCCAGTTTCCAGCCCTCCGGGGTCTTGCGGACGACGAGGACGTCCTCGGAGACGGCGTCGCCGAAGGCGACGGACACCGAGACGTTCACGACGTCGGGCTGGTTGCCAGGGGTCGTGCCCGTGATCCGGGTTCCGGAGACCTTCGCGAGGTCTTGTTGGCGTTTGAGGACGTCGGCGGTGAGGAATTCTTTGCTCACGGGATGGTCGAGGCCGAGCGCGAGGGCCTTCTCCGGGTTGTCCTGCGCCAGCGCGTCGAAATACAGCCGCACGGCCTCTTCCGGAGTCTTCCCGCCGGTCTGGGGGGGTTTCTGCGAGCTCGGCCCGACGGCGAAAACGCTCACCGCCCACACCGCCGCGATGATCAGGACGATCGCCCCTGCCGCCGCGAGCGCGAGGACAAGCGCCCTTCTGCTCCGCTCCGGGGGCGGCTCTGGCGAGAATTGGGCGAATGGTTCGGAGTGCGGGAATGAGGAGTCGAACAATGCTCCGCTTACTCCTTACGCGTCCTGGCTCCAGTGTGTTTCGATCGTACACGAAGGCTGGCTGTGCCAATCCCGCCGAAGCCGCGCAGCTCGCAACTGGGCTTTGTCCCGCGTGCGTCAGCGTTGGGAGCCCCCGACAGGCTTTGCGGCGTTTCGTTGTCGGCGCTTTCCATAGACTAGCTGTATGAACGTCTACGAGCATGCGCTGGCCTCCGACCGCGTCGTGGGAGAGTTGGGCTCGGCGGCTTCGGCGAGCAGGGGCCGGACGGAGGGCGGCGGGGCTTCGGGGTTCGCGCAGTCGTGGCTGTTCGTCGGCCCTCCCGGATCCGGTCGCTCCGTGGCCGCGATCGCGTTCGCCGCGTCCTTGCAGTGCGAGGCGCCCGAGCCGGGGTGCGGGGCGTGCCGAGCATGCCGCTTGGTCCTCTCCGGGGCGCACCCGGACGTGCGCAGGCTCAATCCGCAGGGCCTGTCCATCTCGGTCGCCGAGATCCGCGAGGCCATCGGCTGGGCGGCGCGGCTGCCTGCGGCCAGTTGGCGGATCCTGGTGGTGGAGGACTCCGACCGGCTCACCGAATCTGCGGCGAATGCCCTGCTCAAGGCCGTGGAGGAGCCCGCGTCGCGCGCCGTGTTCTTGCTGTGCGCGCCGTCGGTCGACCCGCAGGACATCGCGGTGACACTGCGCTCGCGGTGCAGGCTCGTCGCGCTCGGCGCGCCCAGCCCGCAGCAGGTCGCGAAGGTCCTGGTGGAACGGGACGGGGTGGAGGAGCAGATGGCGCAGTGGGCCGCGTCGGTGAGCGCGGGCCACGTCGGACGCGCGCGGCGGCTGGCGCGGGACGAAGGGGCGCGGGACCGGCGGGCCGCCACATTGGCGCTGCCGCTGGCCATGCTCGACGTCCGTCAGCGCTACGACGCGGCGGTGCGGCTCGCGGCCCAGGCCTCTGCGGAGGCCTCGGCCCGCTGCGCCGAGCTGGACGCGCAGGAGCTTGTGGAGCTCAAAGAGCAGCTGGGGGTGGACGGCCCCGGCAAAGCCGCCCGGGCCGCGCAGGGCGCGATCAAAGACCTCGAGCGCAAACAGAAACTGCGCGCCACCCGGATGGAGCGGGACGCGTTGGACGGGGTGCTCGTCGACCTCTTGGCCTATTACCGCGACGCGCTCGCGCAGCGGTGGGGAGTCCAAGAGCCCGCGTTGTGCCCCGATGTCGCAGAGCAGGTCCGCGAGCTCGCGGAGCAGCGGGCGGACCGGGAGCTGCTCTCGGCGATGGAGGCGATCCTCGCCGCGCGCGAGGCGATCGCGGCGAACGTGAAGCCGAAGGTGGCGCTCACCGCCCTGGTGTCCTCGCTGGCCTGATCGGCGCCGTAGTCATACCCCAAGGGGGTATGGTACGCTGGGCTGAGGACACATGTCCACGCGAACATATAAGGAGACGAACATGTCTGGAAACTCCAACAACCCGAATTGCCAGTGCGAGAACTGCCAGTGCGGCCCGAGCTGCGCTTGCACCAGCTCGACGTGCGCTTGCGGGACTTGCCAGCACTGATTTTGCCGGAGCCATGGATCTTCGGTAAGATCCTCTGCTGCTGGAGCGTCACGACGTTCCAGCAGCAGGCCGCTTTAGCTCAGTCGGTAGAGCGATTCACTCGTAATGAATAGGTCAGCGGTTCGATTCCGCTAAGCGGCTCCAATATTCGCAGGTCAGGCGTAGTGTTTCCGGTCTGCGGTTTCGCTGGAAATAGGACTATCCAACGTTTACCCAATGTTTTTGTCCAGCGCGGCAGCGATGTCGTGGCGGACCTCGCCCCTCCCGAAGTAATGGTTCTGCGTGGTGCTGACATGGGCGTGGCCGAGTTGGTCCGCGATTTCGCGCGCTGTGAAGCCTTGCTTCTCAAGCGACGTGGCGACGGTCTTTCGGAACGTGTGCGGCACGACCCAATCCAGACCGAGCGCGACACGGACCCTGCGCCACTGCCGATGCGTGTTGTTGGGGTCGCGCAATGACCCGTTCTTGGCGGGGAAGACGAGCGGCAGCAGCTCTGCGCCCTTCTCGATCTTGGTGGCCGAGACGAAACCGTGGCGCGTGCCGAGGGCCTGTGCCTTCTTGCGTTCGGCCAGCATGGCGATGATCTTGGGCGACAGCCCGATGGTCAGACCGGCTGAGCCGGATTTCGTGAAGTCCTCCCGAACCAGCCCCCGCCCGGTCCCACGGGTGATCTTCCCGCTCAGGGTGAGGGTCTTCGCTTTGAAGTCGATGTCTGACCAGAGCAGTCCGAGCAATTCACCGATCCTGAGCCCGGTGCCATTGAGCATGACCGCGATATCGACCAGATCGGCGCTCGCCGCGTACGCGTGGACGGTTGGGCAGTAGCCCTTGACCGGCTGCTGCTTGCCGTTCTTCTCAGGCGGGCACGGCAGCTCGGATGCTCTCAGTTGCCGGATGAGTCCTTCCGCCTCGTCCGAGCCGAGCGCGCGGGGGCGTTTGGCGGGCCTGCTTTTGAGCAGTTTCTTCCGAGCCGCTTTCGCGGTGCTCGGAACGTCCTTGATGACGTTTCGCTCTATGGCCCCGCTTGTGATGGCGTGTTGGAACATGCCCGAGAGAACCGAGCGGGCGTGGTGCGCCGTGCCAGGATTGAGCGTCGTCAGGAAGTTGTAGAGCATGAGCGAGTTGCATTCGCCCAGTCGCACGCCGCCGAGCGCCTGTTTTATCCGTTTGGCCGCGCAATCGTAGGCATCGATGGTGCTCAGCGGAGCGCCTTCCCGAACCAGCGCGCCGCGACGGCTTTCCCAAAGCTCGGCCAATCGGGTCTCCTTAGTGATCGGCCCGTTTGACGGCGGCGTGCGCTTGGTCAGCTTCTCTTTGAGGTTGTTCTCGGCATTGGCCTTGCTTGTGCCACTGGCTTCGACAAGGCGGCTAACGCCGTCCCAGTCGCGAAATCTCGTCTTGGCGACCCAATGTTTAGGCCCGATTTGTATGAGCGTGATTTTGCCGTAGGAACCGAGAGGGGTTGCGGGTCTAGGCAAAGGGGCCTCCTGTAAGGTTAAAGACTGCGTAAGCTGAGAGTTTGTTCCGACCGGAACGAACGATAAAGCAATGATAGCGCAATTCTCGTGTTTATCAAGTCTGAAACACGTTGGCTCGCGTGTGCCGTCAACGCGCGATCCGGCACCTGCTCGCTGTGAGTTTTTCGAGAAATGACACCGTGGGCAAGTTTTGGCCGCAGAGGGAGCAAAAATGTTTTTGAGAGTCTACACGGTTTGATCGAATCCAGAACGCGCCAAACGTTGATGGTGTTCTTCGAAGATCATAAAAGCCGCACGGTTCAGATTTTTGTCGCGCAACACAAAGAAGCGTCGAAAGCTCGTAAAATACTAAACTGTGGCGAGGGCTAAAATCTGCGATGCGGCGCTATTTTCTGGAAAGTTTCACCAAAATGCAAAACTGCCATTCCTGTCCAAAAAATGAAACATAAACTACGCATACTCGCTGGTAGAAGCGATTTTTGACCGAAGATGAAGCGGGGTGTGTCCAGGTCGAAGAATGCCGCCACTTCCGACACGATGAACTTGCGCGGACAAGGTTTGCAATTGCATCGGGTTTATGCGTCAATAGAAATGTCGGTAGCTGTTGGAGCGCCGAAGCAGAACAGTAAACAGCGCTACCCGGATCGGGCGGAGCTATGGAATTCATCTCTATCGAGGAGAGGCTATGGACACACTTTCAACTCAGGCGAATCCCCCCACGGCAGACTTGCTGTCCACAGACGAGGCGGCGCGTTTCCTTGGACTGGCATCGGGCACTTTACGTTTTTATCGCCATTTGGGCAAAGGCCCGAAATCGTTTATTTGCGGAAGGTTGGTGAAATACCGCCGTTCCGACCTCGTGGCCTGGTTGGAGGCCCAAGAGGCGGCGACCGCGCGAGGCGGGCACGACATCTCATGAAGCCACATGATTTAAGAACCGCCCCCCGGTCTCTCGGTGTTGACGCACCGAGCGGAGAGCGGCCCACCAGCACAAACCAGCAATCAACAGAAAGCGCTAGCACCCTCATCATGACATCAACCCCCGAAAATCACAACCCCGCCAGCGGGAACGACGAAGGCCCCTTCGCGAGGGCGCACAAAAAATATCGAGAGCGCGGATGGCGAGGCACAGTGCCCTTGCCCGCCAGAGAGAAGCACCCGCCTCCCACCGGATGGACTGGAAAGGCCGCTGTGCATCCGAGCGACGAGCAGTGTGAGGCTTGGACGAAAGAAATAGGATACAAGCTCGCCAACATAGGGCAACGTTTGGCGGAATGCCCCCCGGGGCCGGATGGCAAAATCATCTATCAGATCATCGGCATTGACGTGGACGACTACGACGCGAAAACCGGAGCCGAAGAGTATGATGCGTTAGAGGCGAAGTTAGGCCCTCTGTACAAAACATATTATTCGACCGCTAGGGCTTTCCCTTCTGCTATCCGCTTCTATCGGGTTCCGGTGGGATATTCATTCCGAGGCAAGCTCTCAAACTCTATCGAGGTCATCCAAAAAGGCCACCGTTACGCGGTGGTCTGGCCTTCATGGAATCCTAAATCAAATTCGCAGTACCAGTGGTATGACCCGGACGGCAACCCGTGCGAGATTCCTTATGTCGATGATCTGCCGATCATTTCGCCAGACGATCCGGCCACGGCTTTGTGGTTCGAGTACTTGACCAACGGCCACACTCTGTGGTCGGAAGACGATATGGACACTGAGAGCACCGTCTCAGAGATTGAGCAATGGGCGCTCTCTGTGTTCCCTGGCGCGAAATCGGACGATGACGACGTGTGCCATACGATGATTCGAGCCGTAGAGGCTGTCGTCAAAAGCATGTGGTCAGAGGAGTCTTCTCACGACAAGATCACCGCCGCTCACTGGCAACTTGCCTGCCTCGCGAGCGAAGGCCACTACTCCTACGCCGTGGCGGTTGCGGAAGTCGAGCGGGTCTATATCGGCTCCGTGCTGAAACGCCGTAAAAGAAACCTTAGAGAGGTTCGCGGAGAGGTTATGAGGTCACGGGTCAACGCTCTGAGGAAAATCAAAGCCAGCATGGACAACGGCGTACGCCCTCTCGTCCACGGTTGCTCTTGCGCTGAGGACGCGGCGGCTTTGGATCGGTTCAATGCCAAGTTCGGCAAGCCGGGGCAGCAGAACGGGTCGGAGAAATGACGGGCCTCATTCCGCAGAGCGGCGACGGCAAGCCGCCAGAGGAGTACAGTCGCGACGACGACGGCAACGCGGAGCACTGGCTCGACCTCTACGGCGATCATGTGTGGTGGGTGCCCGAGCGCACGAAGTGGCTCGTCTGGCTTGTAGAGAGATGGGTTTTCGACTCGAACGCGGCCCATCAGTCCTATAAGAATGTGAAAGCCAAACAACAGGCCCATGCGGACGCTTTGAAAGCTCAGGCAGAGCAGTTGCAGCGCGCGAACGCCGACGCAGCACTTTTGAAGAAAGCGTGGGCACTGCAACGTGAGGCGCAGAAATGGGCGGATCGCTCCGGGCTCGTGGGACCTCGTGAGTCCGCGCTTAAAACAGCGTCTCTCTACAAAGAGAAGCATGACGCCGAGCTTGACAATAATTCTTTTCTCCTTGGTGTCGCAAACGGTTTTGTGTCGCTGGACAAAGAGAATAGTACTTCCGCGCTTAAAGGCAAGATGAAAGAAAAAATGATCACAATGAACACCGGCACTTCTTATTTCCCCTGGGGGAGCATCGAGAACAGCAAAGAAGCCTCTATATGGGTTTCCGCTTTAGAGGAATGGCTACCAGACGAAGAAATCAGGGCCTTCGCGCAAAGCCTGGTCGGCTATTCTCTGCTCGGAGACAACCGGGAAAGAATCTGTGTGTTCGTCGTGGGTGAGACCAGCACGGGAAAATCTACATTCCTCAACGCCATCATGGCGGCTTTGGGCGATTACGCGGGGCCAATTGACCTGTCCGTCTTCCGTGGTGACCGCCAGCTCAATCCTGCTCTTGTGGACGCGATGACGAAACGTCTTGTGGTCGCCTCCGAGGCCAGCTCAAAGGCAGTTTTGCACGCGGACGTGTTCAAGCGCATCACGGGTAACGAGCCCTTGGCGGCTGAGCTGAAATACTCGAACGCGATTTTCAGGCGTGTTCCCGCCTTCACGCCGTGGGTGTTGCTCAACCCTACGGATGTGCCGAGCATCCCTAATGCGGATCAAGCGGTGATCCGCCGGATTGTCAAACTCGATTTCGGCAGCAAGATCGAGGAAGATCCAGAACTCGGCGTTATGATGCGTACCTCGCGAGAGTTCAAAGAGTCCGTCCTGTCATGGTGCGTGGAAGGCTGGCGGCTTTATTGCGAGCGCGGCGGCATCGTGATTCCCGAAAAACTCCTGGACTCCAAACACAAGTTCATTGGTGATATTTCCGAATTCTACAAGTTCTTCCACGAGAGCTTCGAGACCGACCCGCTCGCGTATGTGACTTTTGCCGACGCGTACGACCATTACGCCAACTGGTTTTACGATAACCGCAAGCAGGATCGAGACATCTTGAGCAAGAACGGATTCAGCAAGAAAATGCGCTCGATGGGATTTGTGTCAGAGCAGAAATGGATATCCGGGGATAGCAACCAAAGATGCTACATCGGCTTACGGATCGCCTGAACCTTGGAATTTCAGATTTAGTAATTATGGCGAATCGCCCGCCTCTTTCATTAATCCGAAAGGGGCGGGCGATTCTATCTGTCAATCTAACCAATTTGCGCGCCTAATGATTCGCCCGACCTGCCCTAACCCGTCTATCTGATTTATCCCCAACCTTTATACTGCGTGTAATGCTATTTGATAATCTATCTATTTTTCACACATGCTATTTTATGTGATTTATTAGATAGACTGGTTAGAAACAATGTCCGACCAGCCCTAACTGATATTTTTAGAGCAGGCCCCATCGGTTAGAAACGGTTAGCGATACCTCTTGAGCAGCCCTAACCGACCGTGAACAGCGGAAACGGCGACGAATCCCGTAATAGCCACTGGGCAGAGTCAGGCCGGTGTGCCGGGCGGTCGGTCTTTCGCACGTTGCCACGCGGCCCACGCTTCCGCCTCGCTCACGCCGAGCAACGGGGCCAAGGCTTGCGCCCGAGCATCGGTCATGGGGATTTCGCCGCGTTCGAGTTTGGAGAGGTTCTGCGTGCTCATGCCAGCGGCTTTAGCGAGCTGTGGCTGTGTGTGGCTGGCGAGGTTTCGCAGGTCAGAGAGGAAGCGTTCGCCCGGAGGGATGCGCACAACGGCGCTTACTGGGGCTTCGAGCACTGCGAGAACCGGGGCAAGTTTGTCGATGTTCGGCGTGCGCGTGCCATTGTCCCACGTCCCGAGGGTTGACGCGCTCACGTTCGAGAGCCGCGATAGGTCTTGGACGCTGATCCCCGTGCCACGCCAAGAGAGCCGCAGCCGTTTGAACTCGTGATGGTCGAAGCCCCGCATGACGCGGCGGCTCACTCGGCTCTCCGGGTGTTCACGCTCATACAGCCATGCTCGGAGCGTGAATCCGCTAGGTCATACTCAGCGCGAACATATAACGCGAATAAAGTACGATCAAGTGAATATTGCCGCGCCACGAGAGAGAGCCCCATGACCTACGACCCCCACCAGCCGCCAGCCGGTCACTACCCCCTTGGCGGGGTCCATGTGCATCTACCGGAGAAGAGGCCGCGTAAGTGGCCGTGGATCACGGCCTGTGTCGCGCTGGTCCTGTGCTGTGGCCCCTGCTCCTACATCCTGTACCGTTCGGGCTCGCACGACGGCACAGGCGGATCGGCTGGCCATGAGGCCGCACAAACGGCGGCGTTGGGGTCGCCCGTGCGCGACGGGAAGTTCGAGTTCACCGTCACCGAGATAAGCCCTGGCTCTGCGACCATCGGCAGCAACCCCCGCGCGAGCAAGAAACCGCAGGGCAAGTTCGTCGTCGTCACCGTGACCGTGAGCAACACCGGCGACAAGCCCGAATGGTTCAACCCCCTCGATCAGAAGCTCATCGACCACGACGGCAAGACCTTCAAGGCCGACACCGCGTTCAAGACCGAGCCGGGAGACTGGAACGGACTGATGGGCGACAACATCAACCCCGGCAACACGGTCACGGTCAAGATCGCCTACGACATCCCGCAGAACACCGAACCGCAGTTGATCGAGCTGCACGACTCCCGTTTCTCGCACGGCGTGAAAGCCGCGCTCTCATGACAAGGGGAATCCGAACCATGAAAAAGATTTTGAGTGTCGCGCTGGTCTTGTGCTTCGCGCCGATGGGCACAGCGGCAGCGGACCCGCTCGTGACGGATGATCTGGAAGCGCAAGACCAGAGATTCATTTATTCGCTCGCGAACAACGACCTGTTCGCCCCTGGAAGCGATCCGATCTTGGCCGTGAACGCGGGCAAAGCCGTGTGCGACATCCTGCGAAGCCGGGCCAAGAGCCCTTTGCAACTCGCCGCAACGCTCCAAGAAAAAGGGTGGCAGACGCAGAAGGCAACTCTGTTCATCGCCATATCCGAAACAACCTATTGCCCAAAGGTGTTCGACAAATGAGCACGATGAAAACACTGCTCCTGGCGGGATGGCTGTCGCTGCCTTTCCCCTCGGCGTCTTACGCGGACCCCTACGACCCTTGCCCGTACCGTGATCCGACTTCGTACGGGGCGTGCTCGACAAGCCCCAACGGACAGTACCGCGACCCTTACCACTCCCCACAGAACGGCGACCCCGGCACTTGGGGACCAAACGGCCACTACACGCCGGATCGCGGCGGAAAGCCTTACTGATCCATAATTGAGCGGAGAATACGCAGATGAGAACTGTTTTTGTCCACTCGTCCCGTAATTGCTGGAAACGCGGGGGGATGCTAGCATCGAGCGGTCTTGACATCAGAGGAAGGGCGAGCATGGCGACACTGAGGCGGCGGTTATGAACAGGCCTATGAAAGCCTCGTCTGAGCAGATCGCGGCCACGGCGCAGTTCGCGGCCTCCAAGGCCGAGGAGATAGCAAGCGGCGTGAACAGCTTCTCAAACGAGGTCGATGAGTTTTGCGGCTCCGGTTGGCAGGGCCAAGCGTCGGACGCTTTCAAACCGCCGTTCGATGAGTGGAAGAGCGCCATGCTCGACATCGGGAAGGCGTTGCAGTCCACATCCGAGCGACTAGGGCAGGCCAGCCGCGACTACGCCCACCAAGAACACGAGAACAAAGAGCAGCTGCAACAGCCCCAACAGCATATCGAGCAGATACGAAGCCAAATCCAAGGGAGGGCGTGAGACATGCCTGATCGGTACGTGGCCGACCTCGATCAGATGGACTCGACAGTCTCGCGCATGGAAGCGTTCGAGAACCAAGTCCAAAGCTGGCTCGATGAGATCGACCACGAGATAGCGAAACTGCATCTCACCTGGTCAGGTGATGCGGCCAGCGCGCAAAAGGCCGATCACGACCGCTGGACGAAAGACATGCAGGACGCGAAGGCCGCGCTTGAATCGCTCAAAACAGTGATGCGTCAAGCTCACACCAACTATCAGGGCGCGAACACGGCGAACACGGCAATGTGGGCAGGGTGAACGATGGCGCGTAATGATGTGGAGTTTGCCGCGTACTCGCAGTCCTCAACGCATTTGCTCGATGTCAACACAGGGGCTCGCAACGCTATCAGCACGCTCGTGTCGAGCCTGCAAGGCTCATTGGGCGGCGCTGGCGGCACCGACGAGGCCGGTCGGGAGTGGTCGCAGCATTTCGATGAGGCGATGCGTTCAGCGATGCAGGCGAGCGCGAATGTGGTCAACAACGCGGGGAACCGCTCGGAGCTTTTGCACGCGACTGGCCTGAACCATGTGAAGGCTGATGCCGAATCCACGATTGGCGGGGGCGATGCCAGTTACGCGCCCGTGCCGAGCGTGACGGAGTTCGCCGCGCCCTCAGTCCCCTCAGCGGACGGCGGGCCGAACAAAGCGCCGATGGGCGGCACGGCTGGCAAAATCTGGTCATGGATTGAAGACAAAGTGGGTTTCATCTGGCCCAACGGCGATCCTGACAAACTCCGATCCGTACAAGCCGCGTGCCAGCAAGCCGCGTCCGCGATAGACGGGGCACGCGGCGGAATCGACAGCGCGAAGGGCCTGGTGTCGGCGCAATCAGCGCCAGAAGTGCCGAGCGTGATCAACAGGCTTGGCCAGGACGGCACCGATTTCTCGGACCTTACCAGCGGGCTAAGAGATTTGGGGGGCTCAGCCGGGGAGCACGCCACCAACATTGAGAACGCCCATAACGCCCTCATCAATGCGATAGAGGATTTCGCCATCGAGACGGCGGCGTGGGAGGTCGGCGGCGCGATCCTCTCCGTCTTCACCGCAGGCATAGCCGAAGTTGCCGCGAACGCCGCAGTGGTCGCACGCCTCGCGAGCCTGATCAGCAAGCTAAAGAGACTCTACGAAGCGTTCAAGAACGCAGTGAAGGCCGCGCTTGCTGCGGTTAAAGAAGTGGCCGGAAGACTTGGAACCAAGTTTGCTAAGCTTCTAGGCATCACAGGGCGAAACGGCGGCAAAGTTGCCGATGCCGAGGCAGAGCAAGCGCGTCTGGCAGCTCGGGCGAGGGATCTGCATAGCCGCCTGGTGAACGCCAAGACCGGCAAGCCGGATGTCAGGGCGCAAAACAGTCGGACCTCAGCGGCGATGAGCACCAAAGAAGGCAAAGACGTTCTCGCTGGTGGCGGTAGGGATCTAAACCCCGCGCAAAGAGCAGCAGCAGGACCGAATGACGTTGTAGCGATGCAACCAGGCGCGCACGCCGAAGTCACCGCGATCAACGGGGCGCGTGACGCAGGATTAACCCCTTCGCAGATTGCCGTTTCACGTCCAATATGCGATAATTGCGGCACCGCCATTGAAGAGAGCGGCGGAACCGTACTACCGGATAGAATGGGAGCGACCTGGCCATGAGCGGCAGTTTCGACCTGCTGGACTATGGTTCACAGGTGTACGCGAAAGTTGACGCGCTTTCGACCGAGAAGCAGCTCCTCTTTGAGTCCGGGCTGAGTGAAGTTCTTTACACACTCCTTGCTTCCCTTTCGGAAGATGAAGATTCACAAAAGCTCGGTGCTTATCGGCAGGCGCTGAACATCATTCAGCAGGCCATTCGTGGTGAAGATCAATCCGAAACGGCAGCTCAGGCCCGCGATACTGTTGACTCGTTGATACCGGACGACGATGCCCCTGGCTGGAAGTGGACTACTCCAATCTGGCAAAACGCCGGAATCAGCACTTACTACACACTCGGCGTGATCATCGGAGACGAAGAGCCCGGATTCCCCCTCTCTCATTTTGTCGAAGCCGCCGACTACATAGCTCAATCCACAAGCGGGCGCGAAGATCCCTTGCCGAGCATCGAGCAAGAGCCGATTGTGGTGCAGTCTCGGCAAATAGTCTCAGATATCATCGAAACCTTGGAAAACATGGATCTTACAGAAGATGCCATCACAGGGTTTTACAATCAGATTTCCGGCGATGGGAGATACTTGGCTTCAATCGCAGAGAACTTATACAATGATGCTCGATCCAGAGGCGTTAATATCTGATGACCAGACCTGATGCGCCCTTTGAAGACCGTTTAACGACTTGGGCCACGAAAGCTGAGCGTATTCAGGGACAGTTGAAGCAGATTCGCGGCAAAGGAACCGCCGTGAACGGTTACTTGGTTGTTGAGGCCGATGTGGCGGGCAAGTTGTTGAACATCACGACCGATGCGCCAGTGACGGACCTGCATCACGAGAACTTGCAATCCGCGATCCTCCGGGCGTACCAGGCCGCGTGTGCCGACGCTCAGAAGCAAGCGAGCGTGGTCACCGCCGAGCTGTACGCCGATCCTGAGATTCGGGACGTGCTCAGGAAGATGAACCCGGATGCCGAACTGCCGGGGGCGAAGCCCAGCGCGCCATCCCAACCAGACCCCCACGAAGATGGGTACGACGAGCCGCCGCAAACGTGGCTACAGCGGTTGTGATGACGTTTAAGGGCCGGTAGGAACCTACACGACAAGCACGTTACGCCGTGTAGCACGGCACGACGCGCGCAACGGCACAAGTCGTATGAGCGGTCAGCATTGCCCCGTCTTCCAGCTCGACGGGACGGAGCGCGCCAGAGTTGCGCCGCTCACTATCAAGTAGCCTCGAACTCCCAACACTTACCCAACGAAAACAGCCCTTTGGAACCCTCTCGGGCCAATCCGAACCAACGCTCACTATCGGCATAACGCCCAGTTGATAGGTGTTTTCAGTCGAGTTCCTACATGATCAAACGCCCCGAACCGCTTAATGAATAGGTCAGCGGTTCGATTCCGCTAAGCGGCTCCACGAAAAGCCTGGTCAAAGGCTATGATTCAAGATCACAAAACATCCCGGTTGGCAGCCGTGGACACATTTTGGACACGGCTTGCGTCCACGACTGCCCCGTTTCTGGGGCCGAGTTCGCTGTGTACGAGCGGGCGCCGTCTCGGTGTGTTTCGGGATTTTAGCCGCGGGGGCGGGGTCGATGAGAAGGTCCCGTCTGTGAGCGGCTACGAGCGCGCTGCCGGAACGCGAGTCGCAAGGGAGGGTGGACGGCGCTGCGATCGTTCGAAGAGGTCGGCCCAGCGCAGAGTGCAGCGAGGGCTGTGTCGGCCCTGGGCCGAGCATGGATGTCGGCGAGACGGCTTGACCGCAGAAAACCAGAAGATTTCCGAACGAGCCGGCAGAAAACAAGAATTCCCGCCCCGATGATGGGGCGGGAATTCTTGTTTTCCGCCGGCTCGTGGCCAATTGCCGGGTCGGTCCAGGAGATGCCTTCCCTGGCCGAAGCCGGTCCATGCCACGTTTGGGTCAGACGGCTATTGCGTCCGCGTGCGCTCGTGCTGCTACGGCGTCGAGCACGGCGGAGTATGCCTCGTCGATGGCCGCAAGCGCGAACGCGATGGCGTCAATCGAGTATGTCTCTGCCTGTTCGGCGTTCTTTTCCGCCTCGTGCGCCTCGTGCGCCTCTTTCTTCGACTCGATGTTGGCTTTGGTTTTTGCCACATGGGCATGCCACTTCACGCGGGCTTCTTCCCAGGCCGCGTTCGCCGCGTTCTCTGCCGACTCGGCCTTCTTGGCAAGCTCGGCCGCCGTTGCCTCAGCCTTCTTGTGCGCTTCGGCCACGTCGGCCTGCAGCTCATCGCCCTTCTTCTTGACGGAAGATTCCAGCTGATCAGAAATGCTCTTAGCCTTCTCGCCGATCGTATCGAAACGAGCTTTCAGGTTATCTTGAGACATAGGAACTCCATATTTCCTTGAGGATAAAGATAAATTATTTGGGAGTTGTATTTAGTAATTTTCCAATGGGAAAATCACCAAATACAACCTTTGTGGGGAGTGGGGGTATTGTCAACAGTTCGCCACAAATGGATTATTGCGATTTTGATTATTGTGGACTATTGCAATTCTTCTTCTCGGAGTGTTATGAGACGGGATCTCGACGGGGTATCGCCATCGAGGATGCTGCGATGTTGGCTTTACGCTGCGGATTCTCCACGCGGGTGGCGTCGGCTGCCGACGGCTGGCGATGACTCCTGCGCCTGAGTTGTGCCGGGCGTCGGGAGATTCCGGCGGATCGGGCGGCTGGAAAATTTCCAGCCCGGCAGATGTCGGGCTCCCGCCCCGGACGAGCTGGCGTTCACGAGCGGGACGGGCACGCGCATGCGCGGCTGGAGTGGGTTAGTTGATGACGGCTTCGTGGACACGTTCGGACACAGGAGTAGGACGCGCCCGTTGCTGGCGGAGGGCGGAAAAATAGTGCTCGAACACGGAATCCGGGCAAAAGCCCGGGTGGGGGCGGGCGGGTGTTCGCCCAGGTTTTTACCCTCGTGATGAAGAGGCCGGCGGTTCGATTCCGCTCAGCGGCCCCACGAGACACGGCGCAGGTCGGAACACGTTGATCAGGCGGGGCCCGCGTCTTGTCGGCGCGGCTGGCGCAGCCGCTGCATCTCATGCTCGACGTCGGCGGCGAAGGCGTCGACGTCCTCCGGAGTCGTGTCGAACGAGCACATCCACCGGACCTCCCCGGCGCTGTGGTCCCAGTCGTAGAACGAATGGCGCTGCCGAAGCCCTTCTGCCGCCGGGCGGGGGAGCACGGCGAAGACGGCGTTCGCCTGCACGGGACGCGCGACGCGCACCCCGTCGATCCCGGCGACTTGTGCGGCCAGGCGGCGCGCCATGGCGTTGGCCTGCTGAGCGCCGCGCAGCCAGAGGCCGTCTGCGAGGAGCGCTTCGAACTGCACCGAGACGAACCGCATCTTCGAGGCGAGCTGCGCGGTCATCTTGCGAAGATATCCGAGGTCGTGGACGGCTTCCGGGTTGAGCACGACGATTGCCTCGCCGAAAAGGAGCCCGTTCTTCGTGCCGCCGAACGACACGACGTCGACCCCAACGTCTGTGGTGATCGCCCGGAGCGGGACGTCGAGCGAGGCCGCGGCGTTGGCGAGGCGTGATCCGTCGAGGTGGACGAGCATGCCGAGGCGGTGGGCGCGCTCGCAGACCACGGCGATCTCGTCGGGGGTGTAGACGGTGCCGAGCTCGGTGCTCTGGGTGATCGACACCGCCGAGGGCTGCGCGTGGTGCACGCCGTCGAAGTTGTGCAGATGCGTGTCGACCAGCTCGGGGGTGAGTTTGCCGTCCGGAGTCGGGGTGGCGAGGATCTTGGCCCCGGCGAGCTTCTCGGGGGCGCCGCACTCGTCGCCGTTGATGTGGGCGGTGCCCGCCGCGATCACCGCGCCCCACCGGGGCACGACCGCCTCGAGCGCCACGACGTTCGCGCCAGTGCCGTTGAACACGGGGAAAGCTGCGGCGCGCGGGCCGAAATGCTCACGGAACACTTCCTGCAGCCGCTCGGTGTACACGTCGTCGCCGTACGCGGGCTGGTGTCCGCCGTTGGCGGTCGCCAGGGCCGCCAACACCTGCGGGTGCGCGCCCGCCCAGTTGTCGCTCGCGAAACTCTTCTGGGAGGGGTCGTGGCGGCGGGCCACTCCGTCCGGCTTCTGCATAGGAGGCTCGGTCAGCAGAGCTCTTCGTCGGGGAAGGACTTCAGCACCGCGGACTCCAGCGTGCGCAGCCAGCGCACGATCTGCACCTGCTCCTCGGTGCTGAGCACCGCGAGCGCTTCCGAGACGGTCTGCACGCGCGCCGACGCGGCGCCGACGACGTACTCGCGCCCCGCCGGGGTCACCGACAGCAAGGTGGCGCGGCCGTCGGCCGGATCGGGTTCGCGCTGCACCAGCTCGGACTGCTCCAAGATCGTGACGACCCGGGACATGGTCGGGGCGGTGACTCGTTCGCGGTTGGCGAGGTCGCCGAGGCGCAACGGCCCGTGCTGGGCGATGACGAACAACGCGGAGAGCCCGCTGGCGGTGAGCGGGGTCATCTCTCCGGCCCGACGCATGCCGCGCAGGATGCGCAAGAGCAAGTAGTACACGTCGGCGGCGGCTCCGAGCCCCGCCTGGTCGAACACGGCTTTCGTCTCGGCGGCAAGTCCGGATTGCGATTCGACTCCGCGCTCTGCGCTCATGTTCTTTCCTGTGCTCTGGGCTGAATTGGGGGGTAGTGTATCGCAGATTGTTGCAATGTGGCAATCAACTATGGCGGAAATCGTCGCGCGTGTTCTCGTGCGGTTGCCGAACCGTCCGGAGACCAGCCACACTAGAGCGATGGGACCCACGCGCGCCCGGCGCTTCTTTTCGACACTCGCGGCTTCGCCAGACGCCGCGCGGGTCGTGAACGCGGTGGCGTACGGGGCGGCGCTCGGATTCCAGCTCTACTACGTCAAGAGCATGGTCGAGAACCCCGCGAAAGCGCGGACCATGGCGATGCGCCGCGCGGGAACGGTCACGGCGGCGGTCGAGGGCGGGTTGTACGACGCCGCGCTCGACCAGTTCGGCGACGACTTCCTCGCCGCGCAAGAGGCGTACCGCCGCAAAGGGCTGATCCTGGACGACCTGCTCGTCTCGGAGCCCCGGCCGCAACGGGCGCCCGTCCGCCGGAGGCTCCGCTGCCAGGCCGCGACGGCGCTGCGGGCCGCGTTGCCGAGGCGGAGACAGGACGGCGACGAGCGGCGCAGGGCCAAGGCGGTGACTGTCCGTTCGGCGCAAGCGTTGCGCAGCTCTATCCTCGGACCTGCGCCGATGATCCTGTCCGCGTACACGGGGCCGCATGATTACCGGGCGTTGTGGACTCCGGAGGACCGCAGGGTCGAGCATCAGCTGCTCATCGCGTTGGAGGAGTTGTCCGGGGCCTCGTTGCCAGGGCTCACCGAGGCGAACCTGCGGCCTTTCACGGACCCGGAGACCGGGCTCCTGCTGCCATGGGACGAGGTCGTGGCGGGCGCAGGGGCCTTGGACGTGGACCAGGCCGTGGTCGAGTACCTTCTCGACTCCCGCTACGGCGACGCGGTGCTGGCGGGCGCGAAGGCGTTCAACGAGGCGAGATCCGCGCGTTAAGCGACTTCCGGCGCCGAGGCGGCCCAGGTGTTGCAGTCGACCAGGCTTTTCGCGTCGGCTCCGCGCCGGAACCAGCGGCGGTGGCTCTCCGTCGACGCGTTGATACTGGACCCTCCCGCGTCGTCCCCGTAGGACGAGGTGCTCGCGAGGGCCTGGTCGAACATGTCGGTCGTGATGGAGCCGAGCCCGAGCTCGGCGGCGATGAACGAGCCGCTGAAGCACTGCCATTGCAGCGTGTGCCTGCGCCCGAACTCGCCGCGCTGCGGCGAGTTCTCCGGCACGTTGGCCCTGGCGTTCCGGTACGCGGCCGTGATGCCCGAGAGGGCCTGCACGTACTCGCCGTACCAGCCCGAGACGAGCCCGAGGGAGGATCCGGGATCGGGGTTGAGGGCGGGGGAGCCCGGTTGCGCGTACAGGATGTGGATCGAGTCGTCGCAGAGCGAGGCCGAGGAGAGCTCGGGCACGCAGGCCGTGCCGTAGCCCGCGCCGTAGTGGACGGCGAGGCTCGCGTCGGCGAACGGCAGGTTGGCCGCTTCGAGGACTGGCCGCCAGGTGGCGTTCATGCAGCCGACGGCGGCCTTCATGAAGGCTTGCTCGTCGGCTGCGGTCGGCTTCCAGCCGGGCAGCCTGCAGGTCGTCCCGTGCAGTGCGAGCCCCCGGTCGTTGAGCAACGGGTGGTCGCGGAGCTTGAGCACGCGGGCGGGCGGCCCGGTCGCGGTGAGGGGCGGGGGCGCGGCTCTCGTCGGCGCCGCGCCGGGGCTGGGGCCGCCCGCGGCGCCGCGAGCGGCGAGCCAAACGGCGCCCGAGACGGACAGGACGGCGGCCACTGCGGCGACGGCGATCAGCGAGACGACCACCGGGCGGCGTAAGCCTGCCGGAGTCTCCGGCTCAGGCTTGATGTACGCCCGGTACGCCCGCCTCATGCCAACCAGGCTCCGAACGACAGCCCGGTGACCTGCTCGTAGAGCTGGATGTAGCGCTCGCGCGTCGCGTCGGCGACCTCGGCGGGCAGCGGGGGCGGGGCTGCGCCCCCCGATTTCGACCAACCTGATTCAGGGCTCGTCAGCCAGTTGCGGACGTATTGCTTGTCGAGGCTCGTCCCGGGGCTCTCGGCGGGCCAGTAGCGCGACGAGTCCGGCGTGAGCGCCTCGTCGGCGAGCACGAGCTGCCCGTCCGAGTCCAGGCCGAACTCGAATTTCGTGTCCACGAGGGTCAGGCCCCGGTCCGCGACGAGCCGCGAGGCCGCGTCGAAGATCTCCAGGGTCGCGTCGCGGAGCTGCTCGGCGAGCTCGGCGCCCACCTGCTCGGCGACGCCGTCGAAGCTGATGCTCTCGTCGTGCTCGCCGACGTCGGCTTTCGTGGTGGGGGTGAAGATCGCGGGCGCCAGCCGGGCGTTCTCGGCCAGGCCCGGCGGCAGCGCCACGCCGGAGACGGACCCGTCCGCCTGGTAGTCGGACCAGCCGGAGCCGGTGAGATAGCCCCGGGCGATGCACTCCACCGGGACCATGCGCAGTTTGCGCACCACGAGCGCCCTGCCGAGGACTTCCTCGGGGATGCGCCCGTCGTCCGGCGGGCCCGCGAGGTGGTTCCGGACGGCGAGCCTCTCGAAGAAGAAGACGGAGAGCGCGGTGAGCACCCGGCCCTTGTCCGGGATGGGGGTGGCGAGCACGTGGTCGTACGCGGAGAGGCGGTCGCTGGCGACGAACAGCAGGTGCTCGTCGTCCACCTCGTAGAGGTCGCGGACTTTTCCGGAGTGCACGTGCGGGTACTCGGCGAGCGATGGGCGCATGGGTCATGAGCGTACCTGGCCACCCACAGGCCCGCTGGGCCGTCGTGCTGCGGTGTTGCGCCTTTGCCCGTCTCATATTAGCATTCACGCATATAAGGATTCGCGCATATGACAGAGGAGACCTGAATGGCGCACGACCACGACCACGGGCACGGGCTTGACACGAGCAGCGATCGAAGGTGGCTGTTCGCGGCGTTGGCGCTGTTGCTCGTGTTCATGGCGGGCGAGGTGGCGGCAGGCCTCGCCGCAGGCTCCCTGGCGCTTTTGTCCGACGCCGCGCACATGCTCACCGACGTGGCCTCGCTCGTCCTCGCGCTCGTGGCGATGAAGCTCGCCGCCCGCCCGGCCGAGGGCTCCATGACCTACGGCCTGCGCCGCGCCGAGATCCTTTCCGCCCAGCTCAACGGGGCCACCCTCCTCGTGCTCGGCGGTTGGTTCGTGTACGAGGGGATCACAAGGCTGCTGCATCCGCCGCAGGTCGAGGGCGGGCTGGTGCTCGTCGTCGCGCTCGTCGGCGTCGCGGTGAACATCGCCGCGACGGTGTGCGTCGGCAAGGCGAACCGCGCCAGCCTCAACGTCGAGGGGGCTTTCCAGCACATCCTCACGGACCTCTACGCCTTCATCGCCACGGTCGTCGCCGGATTGGTGATCTGGCTGACCGGGTTCGCCAGGGCGGACGCGCTCGCCGCGCTCGTCGTCGCCGCGCTGATGCTCAAATCGGGCTGGGGCCTTGTGCGCGCGGCTTCTCGGATCCTCCTCGAAGCCGCTCCCGCCGGATTCTCGCCCGACGCCATCGGCGCGCAGCTTGTCGCGCTCGACGACGTCGTCGAGGTGCACGACCTGCATATTTGGGAGATCTCGTCGGGCCAGGCCGCCCTCTCCGCCCACGTGTTGGTCACGGGCGCGGCGGACTGCCACGAGCGCCGGGTCGCGATGGAGCGGCTCTTGCGCGACGAGCACGGCGTCGAGCACACGACGATCCAGGTGGACCATTTCGCCGAAGGCGAAGAGCACTGCGAGCAGGCACATGGCCGCGTCCATCGGTCTGAACGAGACGAAGTCGGGCCGGTGGAGCAGACTAGTAGGCATGAGCACCACCACTGAGGCCGACTTCCTCGTCGTCGGCGCGGGGATAGCCGGGGCTTCGACGGGGTATTTTCTCGCGCCGCACGGCAAAGTCGTCGTCCTCGAGCAGGAGGATGCTCCGGGCTACCACACCACGGGGCGCTCGGCCGCGATGTACGAGCCCGCGTACGGCAATGCGCAGGTCCGCACGCTGACGGCGGCGAGCAGGGCTTTCTTCGACGCCCCGCCCAAGGGGTTCGCCGAGCATCCGCTGCTCGCCCCGAGGGGCGTGGTGATCGCGCGGCTCTCGGGAGAGGAGTTCGAGTCCGACTCGCCCGAGTCCGACGAGGCTCTGATCGCCGACCTGCTCGACGTGCCGGGGGCGAAGCTCCTCGGGAAAGAGGAGGTGCTCGAGCTCCTCCCGGTGCTGCGCGAGGAGCTCGTGCTGGGCGGCGTGCACGACACGCACGCCGAAGACGTCGACGTCGGCGAGCTGCACCTCGGCTTCCTCAAGGGGATCCGGGCGCACGGCGGCGAAGTGCGCTGCGGGCGCAAGGTCGCCTCGCTCCAGCGCGTCGGATCGCATTGGGAAGCGAAGTCGGGCGACGAGGTCTACCGGGCGCCCGTGGTGGTCAACGCGGCCGGGGCCTGGGCCGACGTGGTCGCCCAGCTCGCCGGGGCCGGGCAGATCGGGCTGGTCCCCAAACGCCGCTCCGCGTTCGTCTTCCACCCGCCCGAAGGGCTGGACGTGCATGCCCTGCCAATGGTCAAAGACCTGCGGATGAACTTCTACGTCAAACCGGACGCGGGCATGCTCCTCGGCTCCCCGGCGAACGCCGACCCGGTCCCGCCCCAGGACGTGAAACCCCCGGACCTCGACATCGCCCTCGCGATCTACCGGATCGAGGCCGCCACCACGCTCACCGTGGGCCGCCCGGCGCGGACCTGGGCGGGGCTGCGCTCCTTCGTCGCGGACGAGGGGCTGGTCGGCGGGTACGCGCCCGATGCGGAGGGCTTCTTCTGGGTCGCCGCGCAAGGCGGCTACGGCATCCAGACCTCGCCCGCGATGGGCGAGGCGACCGCCGCGCTGGTCCTCGGCGAGCAGATCCCGGCGCATATCGCCGCGCACCACGTCACCGCCGAGGCGCTGAGCCCGTCGAGGCTGCGATGAGCGCTCCGGAGTGGCCGACGCTCGTCTACGCCGACGCGAAGGCGGCGGTCGTGTTCTTCGCGAGGGCGTTCGGCTTCACTCCGGGGATGCTGGTCGGCTCAGGCGACCTCGTGCTCCGCGCGGAGCTGGTGTGGCAGGGCCGGGGCGTGGCCGTGGTCGAGGCCGCGTCGGAGGCGGCAGGGGAGGGAGCGGGCTCGGTGTCGCTCGCCGTCGATTCGCCGCAGGAGGCCGACGCGCTGTACGAGCGCGCTGTCGCGGCCGGGGCGCGCAGCGTCCTCGCGCCGCACGACGGGGAAGGCCCGGAAAGGAAGGGCAGGGCGCGCCGCTTCCAGGTCGCCGACCCCGAGGGCGTGCTGTGGTTGTTCGCCGCTCAGTGCCCGCAGAGTTTGGCTGACCCGCAGCCGCTGCCGCTCGCGCAGGCCTCGGCGGAGTAAGGGCACGTCGGAGCGCTTGCTGCCGAGACGGGCAGCCGGTCTGCGGCTTTGTTCCCCACATAGGCCCCGTAGCCGATCGGGAGGAGCGAGACGAGCGCGCCCAGCAGGACCGCGACGGCGAAGCCCAATGGCGCGGGCAGGGCGAGCGCGCCGATCGCGGTGAGGACCATGACGGCTCCGCCTGCGGCGACGCCCGGGGCGGCGATCTTGTTGGCGAGCTTGAACGCCTCGTCCGAGCGCATGGTGGCGGGGGTGCGCACGCCCGCGAACCGGTTCGCCGACAGTTTCTGCGTCCACGAGGCCCACGCGACCGCGAGCAGCGCGCAGCCTGCGAGGGCGAAGACGACCGCGACGGCGATGACCGAGAAGGAGGGCATGCGACGAGTGTAATCCTCCAAGGCCGCGCGGACACAAAACCAATGCAGCAGGCTCGCGCCGACGATCTGGTTTGCACAGCGCAGTAAGCTCTACGCCCATGACCGAACCTGCTTCGACCCGCTACGACAACACGGCCGCCGGGCGGATCGAGGCGTTCTGGCAAGCCGAATGGGAGCGCGCCGGGGCGTTCCACGCGGACAACCCGGTCGGCGGCCTCGCGGGCGCGGGCGCGGGGCTGGAGCCGTTCTTCATCATGGACATGTTCCCGTATCCGTCGGGGGACGGCCTGCACGTCGGGCACCCGCTCGGCTTCATCGCCACGGACGTGCTCGCCCGCTTCCAGCGGATGGCGGGGAAGAACGTCCTGCACACCATGGGCTTCGACTCGTTCGGCCTGCCGACCGAGATCTACGCGGTGCAGACCGGGATCCACCCGGCGAAAGTGACGGACACGAACGTGGCGCGGTTCTTGCAGCAGATCCGCCGCCTCGGCCTGGGCCACGACGAGCGCCGCCGGTTCAACACCTCCGACCCCGACTACTACCGCTGGACGCAGTGGATCTTCCTCAAGATCTACAACGCCTGGTACGACCAGGGCCAGAAGCGCGCGAGGCCGGTGGGCGAGCTGGAGGCCGAGTTCGCCTCCGGAGCGCGGGCGACGTCGGACGGACGAGCCTGGGGCGATCTCACGAAGGGCGAGCAGCGCGCGCTGGTCGACTCGTACCGGCTGGTCGGGCGGCACGAGTCGGTGGTGAACTGGTGCCCCGGCCTCGGCACGGTGCTGTCGAACGAGGAGGTCACCGACGAGGGGCGCTCCGAGCGCGGCAACTTCCCCGTGTTCCGCAAGAACCTGCGCCAGTGGACGATGCGGATCACCGAGTACGCCGACCGGCTCGTCGACGACCTCGACCGCCTGGACTGGCCGGACAAGGTCAAGTCCATGCAGCGCAACTGGATCGGCCGCTCGACCGGCGCGGTGGTGGCGTTCGAGATAGCCGGTGATCGCCGCCTTGGCGCGTTGGAAGTGTTCACGACCAGGCCGGACACGCTGTACGGCGTCACCTTCATGGTGGCCGCGCCCGAGTCCGAGCTGGTCGACGCCCTCGTGCCGGACCAGTGGCCCGAGGGCACGAGCCCCGAGTGGACCGGCGGGGCGGCGACCCCGGCGGAGGCAGTGGCCGCCTACCGGGCCAAGGTCGCGAACCGGGGCGAGCGCGAGCGGCAAGAGGAGAAGACCAAGACGGGCGTCTTCACCGGCGCGTTCGCGGTCAACCCGATCACCGAGGAGCGCATCCCGCTCTTCGTGGCGGACTACGTCCTCGTCGGGTACGGCACCGGCGTGGTCATGGCCGTGCCGGGGCACGACCAGCGGGACTGGGAGTTCGCGAAAACCTTCGGCCTGCCGGTCGCCGAGGTCGTCTCCGGCGGCGACGTCGAGACCGGCGCGCACACCGGCGACGGGAAACTGGTGAACTCGGGGGCCTGGGACGGGCTTTCGCCGAGCGAGGCCAAGGCGGTCGCGGCGCAGGACCTGGAGCGGCGCGGCGTGGGCCGCGCGCAGCTGCAGTACAAGCTGCGCGATTGGCTCTTCGCCCGCCAACGCTACTGGGGCGAGCCGTTCCCGCTGGTGGCAGATAGTTCCGTGGACCAGGTCTTCCCGCTCGGCGACGCGCAGCTGCCGGTCCTGTTGCCCGAGATCGAGGACTTCCGCCCGATCGTGTTCGAAGCCGACGACGCGGACTCCCGCCCGTCCGCCCCGCTGAAGAAGGCGGGCGCGTGGCTCACGACCGAGTTCGACTTCGGCGACGGGCTCAAGCCCTACACCCGCGAGACGGACGTGATGCCGAACTGGGCGGGGAGCTGCTGGTACTACCTGCGCTATTTGGACCCGAAGAACGAGGAGACGTTCTGCGACCCGGCGAACGAGCACTACTGGATCGGCCCGAAGCCTGAAAAGCGCGGAGCGGCGGACCCCGGCGGCGTCGACCTCTACGTCGGCGGCACCGAGCACGCGGTGCTGCACCTGTTGTACGCGCGGTTCTGGCACAAGGTGCTCCACGACTTGGGCGAGGTGTCCTCGGCAGAGCCGTTCCGGCGCTTGTTCAACCAGGGGTACATCCAGGCCGCCTCGTACACCGACTCCCGCGGCGCGTACGTGCCCGCCGCCGAGGTCGAGGAGCGGGGCGGCGAGTTCTTCTGGACAGACTCTGATGGAACGACACAGCCGGTCAAGCGCGAGTTCGGCAAGATGGGCAAGAGCCTGAAGAACTCGGTCACCCCCGACGAGATCTGCGCCGAGTACGGCGCGGACACGTTGCGGGTCTACGAGATGTCGATGGGCCCCTTGGACCAGTCGAAGGACTGGTCTACCAAGGACATCGTCGGGGCGCAGCGCTTCCTCGCCCGCGTGTGGCGCCTCGTTGTCGACGAGGACGGCGCGGGCAAGGCGAGGGTGGCCGAGTCCGAGCCGGACGTCGAGACGCTGCGCGTCCTGCACCGCACCATCGCCCAGGTCGGCGAGGACTACCCGGCGCTCAAGTTCAACCTCGCGGTGGCCAAGCTCATCGAGTACACCAACCACCTGACGAAACGCTATCTCTCCGACCAGCAGGGCCCGGACGGCGCCCCGCGCGCGGCGGTGGAGCCGCTCGTCGTGATGCTCGCCCCGCTCGCCCCGCACCTCGCCGAGGAGCTGTGGCGCGCGCTGGGCCACGAGGAGCTGCTGGTCCGCCACCCGTTCCCGGCGGTCGACCCGAAATTCCTCGTGGACGACGAGGTGAGGCTCCCGGTGCAGATCGGGGGCAAGGTCCGGGCCACCATCGTCGTGCCTGCGGAAGCCGCCGAGGACGTGGTCCGCGCCGCCGCGCTCGCCGACCCGAAGGTCGTGGAGCAGCTCGCGGGCAAGGAGCCCAAGCGAGTCATCGTCGTGCCGAAGAAGATGGTCAGCATCGTGCTCTGAGCCGAGCCGGAGAGAAGGAGGCGCCGCTGTGGCGAACGTGGCCGAAGAAGTGTCCCAGTGGTTCTTCGAGGAGTATTTCCAAACCTACGTCGGCTCGCTGAACGGCTCGCTCGCCGTCGGCCCCGAGTTCCTCCTGGACTACTGGAACGTGCCGGTGCGCCTCAGCGCGCCGGGGTTCGCCGCGTGGCTCCGCGCGGACGAGGCGGTCGTCGGCTTCCACCGGGACTTCGACCGCGTCCAGGCGCAGAGCCAGGGGTTCGCCGACACCGCCGTGCTGGACAGCGCGGTCGTCGGGTACCACGCCGACGCGGCGGGGGTCGAGCTGGTTTTCTCCCGCCGTCGTGCCGACGGCTCGGAGATCGGGCGTTTCGCGGCCCACTACGAGGTGGGCAGGGACGCGCGGGGCTGGCGGATCTTCTCCGTGCAGACCGCCCCGACGGCGGCGGAGTCGCTCGCGGAGGCGTGGGGGCAGTAGGCTCGCCGAGCATGCTATGTCAACAATATTGACATTGTGTGCTATGCTGGAGCTATGGCTGAGATAGATATCACACCCCCGCCGAAGTGGCTCAAGCTCGTCAACAAAGGCATGGTCTTCGCGCAGCGCGCGCTCGGAGTCACGATGGGCCCGGTCCACGTGCTGACCGTCCCCGGCCGGACTTCCGGCGAGCCGAGGTCCACCCCGATGTCGATCGTGGCGTTGAACGGCGCCCGCTACGTCGTCGCGGGCTACGCGAAATCCGATTGGGTGCGCAACGCCCGCGCCGCGAAGGCCGGGACGCTCTCGGTGGGCAAGAAATCGCAGGACGTGGGCATTGTCGAGGTCGACGCGGACGAAGCGCGCCCGGTGCTGCGCGAATTCCCGACCCAAGTCCCCACCGGGGTGGGGTTCATGAAGCGCAGCGGCGTGGTCGAGAACGGCACGCCCGAGGAGTTCGAGGCGTTGGCGGGCTCTGTCGTCGTCTTCCGTTTCGACTCTTTGTGATCTCCCTGCGGATAGCTGGGGTCTTCGGAGAGTTTGCTGTGTGGTTGCGGCCAACGAAAGTTGCAGCAGTGCTTGGCTTGGCGGAGCCGAGTCTCCAGCGAAACCAGTCCGAGTGCGCAGCTTCGGGTGCGCAGCCCTGGTTTTGTGCTGTTTCCCATGTGCCGAGCGGAGCGCAATGGTGATGGGGTAGGAATTTGGAGGTTTGAGCGTGATGGCAGAGTTTGCTGATTTGGGCGGTAGAGGGCCAAGGGGTCAATCTCATATGCAGACAAAGCCGTGAAGTCGGAAACTATTTTCGGGAAGAGATGCGCGCTCGTGTGGATGCCTGCAACGCGCCCTTGGGGAAATAGAGGCGGAGCGTGCGAGTCGGAATGGGAGATCGAGTCTTGGTCTTTTGGCACGCGACGGGACTTGATGTCCGGCCAGCCGGGAATTGACTGGTCGTTTTTCCGCTGTTAGTGCAGCTCGATCCGGCCATCATTCGGCTCTCTTAAGGTATGGTGGCTCTCTGTCGGATCGTCCCTGCGCGGCTGGCGATGCCTCCGGATGGCCTTATCCGACCCCAGGGTTCGTCGATGCGTCTACCGGTCTATAGTCCGCTTCATGGGTAGTATGTTCCATACGCGTGCCCACCCCAGGGGACGCGGCGGAACTCATTGAACAAGGTAGGGCAGGCATGATGCCAGTCGAGAATAAGACCACTAATTTGAACGCCGCCAGGGCAGCCAAGAACGATGAGTTTTACACGCAGTGGGCTGACATCGAGCGCGAGATCAATGCGTACCTCGAGTACGATCCGGATGTGTTCCGGGGCAAAGTGGTGTTGTTGCCATGCGATGATCCGGAATGGAGTAATTTCGCTAAATTCTTCGCCTTGCACTTCGTCGCCCTTGGCCTCAAAAAACTCATATCAACATCGTATGCCCCGGACAGCAAGCCTGCCAGTCATTTCTATACCCCGACGGATTTCGAGGCTGCCGACCCCAAATTTGATGCGACCAAGACGCGACTCAACGGTAAGAAGTTTGTGCTGGAGCCGACGGATATCAACGGTGATGGTATGGTCAACATCGATGACCTGCAGTGGGAGTATCTTGACGGCGATGGCGACTTCCGCAGCTTAGAAGTGACTAAGCTCCGCGACGAAGCGGACATCGTGATCACCAACCCGCCGTTCAGCCTCTTCCGGGAGTTCGTGACCTGGCTGATCGAGGGCGGTAAGCAGTTTGCAGTGATCGGTAGCAACAACGCGATCACTTACGCTGAGGTTTTCCCGCACATCAAGTCAAATCGGTTATGGAAGGGTGCGACTGCGAACAGCACCGACATGGTGTTCGGAGTCCCGAAGGGCGCAAAGGTATCCGATGCGGACCGGCTGAAGGCCGAGAAGCTCGGTTACCCGTCAGACGACGAGCGGGACTACACGCGGCTCGGCAACTCCTGCTGGTTCACAAACATCGACCACGGCCGACGCCACGAACCGTTGCAGCTCATGACTATGGCTGACAACCTCAAGTTCAACAAGCGGTTGATCAAGAAGCTCGACGGTGAAGAGAGCTACCAGCGCTACGAGAACTTCGATGCGATCGAAGTGCCGTACACGGATGCGATCCCATCCGACTTCGTCGGTGCGATGGGTGTGCCGATTACGTTCCTTGACAGATACAATCCGGATCAGTTCGAGATCATTGGTAACGGCGAGGGGCGTTTGGCGGCGGCAATGGGAGTTACCCCGCTTGGGCCCGACTTCGTAGGGAATCAGGGGCGTACTAAGCTAGGCATCGCGAGCACCAAGCAGGCAGTTTTCAAACGTATTCTCATCCGGCGGAAGGACGCCTCTTGAAGACCGAACTCAAGCACTACACCGTCGGGGAAATCATCACGGGTTTCGTCTACAACGAGATGGAGGGCAAGGGTCTCTTCGGTCTTGACGGCAAGCTCGTCATCCAGCCGGAGTATCAGCGCAACTACATTTATAACGACGGCAAGCGTGATGTCGCGGTAATAGATTCGCTGCTCAAGGGGTATCCGCTCGGGCTGATTTACTTCAACGTCGAAGGTGAAATGCTCGAAGTTCTGGACGGCCAGCAACGGATCACAAGCTTTGGTCGCTTCGTGACCGGAAAGTTTGCCATCAAGGTCGACGGCAAAGAGCAGACGTTTTCCTCGCTGCCCAAAGATCAACAGCAAAAGATCTTGGATACCAAGCTCGATATCTATGAATGCGAAGGCGATGAGGCCGAGATTAAGCAGTGGTTCGAGACAATTAATATAGCGGGCGTACCGTTGAATAAACAAGAGCTATTGAACGCGATCTACTCGGGACCATTCGTCACTGCCGCCAAGGTCGAATATAGCAACTCAAACAACGCGAACATGCAGAAATGGCAGTCCTACATTGCTGGCGACCCCAGGCGTCAGCAGATCCTCGCCGAGGCGTTGGCATGGGTAGCTTCGTTGCAGAAATTGAGCATCGATGCCTACCTGGCGCAGCATCGACAGGATGGCAATATCAAGCAGTTGAGGACCTATTTTACATCGGTAATCGACTGGGTCAGCAGCGTCTTCACCCGACCACCTGACAAAGAGATGCGCGGCCTTGAATGGGGTCGGCTATATGAGGTCTACCACTCGAAGTCCTACAGTGAGTCGATGATCGAAAATCGAGTCGAAGAACTGCGCAAGGATCCGTTTATCGGCAACCGTAAAAATATCTACGAGTTTCTACTCGGGGGTGAGACTGATACGCAGCTTTTAGAGATCCGGTTATTCGACAAGAAAATAAAAGCACTCGCTTACGATCAACAGACTGGCAAGGCTAAAGTTGCCGGTATCTCGAACTGCCCGCTGTGCGCCGTAGGAAATAATCCCAATAAGACCCGCATCTACAAGGACAATGAGATGGATGCCGACCATGTCGCAGCCTGGTCAAAGGGCGGTAAGACTGATCTGACCAACTGCGAAATGCTCTGTGTGACGCATAATCGCGCCAAAGGCAACAAGTAATACTCGGTTTCATCTTCTGTCTAGGATCGGTGGGGTGGAGCTTGTTCGGCCCATGCCGTGCATATGTCCCACATCGGCAGACCAAAGCCGACGTGTCCCAGTTGTAGATGGCGACTGGCCGTCTTTCCGCTTCGACTCGATCTAGCTCCGCCGTGGCTACACTTGCGGCATGGCTGAGACTGTGACGTTGGCACCCGAGGTGCGCGCTTTCCTGGCCGAGGGCACGCGCACCGGGATCGTGGCCTGGACCGGGCCGACCGGCCAGCCGTTCGCGGCTCCGGTCTGGTTCGTCGTGGAGGGGGACGACCTGCTGTTCACCACGGTGGCCGCCTCGGCGAAGGGCAAGGCGTTCCAGCGCGACCCGCGCATCGCGCTCACCGCGCAGCTCTCGGAGCCGCCGTACGCGTTCGTGCAGGTCCGTGGCGTCGTCGAGCTCAGCGACGACCTCGTCGAGGTCCGCCGGGTGGCGACCCTCGCGGGCGGGCGCTACATGGGGGCCGAGCGGGCCGAGGAGTTCGGGGCCCGCAACGGGGTCCCCGGCGAGCTCGCCGTCCGGCTGCGGCCGGTGAAAGTGGTGGCCGCGCTCGATGTGACGGCGCCGAGTTCTTCATAAGCAGAGTTCCCAGTGAATCCAGTCCTGTCCCACAGTTTCGGGGGCTAGGCTCCGGCCATGCGATCACGATGTTTCCCCCGAGCGGCGCTCGCGGCGCTGGCCGGATTGGCTTTTGGAGGCGCGAGCGCGATGGCGGACCCAGCTGGTTTGAGCGGCGGATGGCTGGTGCGGTCGGCCTCCGGCCCCGGCTCCGAAGCCCTCAACGCCGCCAAGCCGCAGAAGATCGCCTTCGCCGAGGGGCAGGTGCGCGTTTCGGGCGCCTGCAACGCGCTCTTCGGGCCTGCCGAGGCGGGGGATTCGCAGATCGAGTTCGGGCCGGGCCTCGCCTCGACCCGGATGGCCTGCCCGGGGGACCGGATGGCTTCGGACCAGTTCGTCGCCGATGTCTTCCACGGCTCCGCCGACTATTCAGTCGAGGACGGGGTCGTGCGGATCGTGAACGGCGGCCGTGTCCTGGTCCTCGAACGCGCGACCGGCCCCGGCGACGGTCCAGTGGACTAGGGCCGCCGTCACTCCAGCTGTTCGGACAGGTCCAGCCAGCGGTCTTCGAGCTCGGTTTGCTCGCGTTCGAGCGCGCGGAGCGCGTCCGCCTGCGCGGCGAGCCCCTTGAAGTCGTCTTGGTCGTGCGCTGCGAGTTTGTGCTGCGCGGCTTCGATCTGCGCGACGAGCTTTTGGACGCGGCGTTCGACGGCCGCGAGCTCTTTCTGCGCCGCGCGCAGCTCCGAGCCCGACGCGCTGGCTTTGGCCTGCCCGCCCGAGGGGGCTTCGACTGTGCGCCGCAGCGTCAGGTACTCCTCGACGCCGCCGGGCAGGTGCCGCATCTTCCCGCCGAGGACCGCGTACTGCTGGTCGGTGACGCGTTCGAGCAGGTAGCGGTCGTGCGAGACGACGAGCAGCGTCCCCGGCCAGTTGTCCAGGAGGTCTTCGAGCGCGACCAACATGTCGGTGTCGAGGTCGTTGGTCGGCTCGTCCAGGATGAGCACGTTGGGCTCGTCCAGCAGGATGAGCAAGAGCTGGAGCCTGCGTTTCTGCCCGCCGGAGAGGTCGCGGATCGGCGTGGACAGCTGGGCGCTGGAGAACCCGAGCCGCTCCAAGAGCTGCGAGGGGCTTTGCTCCTTGCCGTCGATCACGTAGGAGCTGCGCTTGTCCGCGAGCACCTCGCGCACCCGCGCCGACTCGTGGTCGGCGAGCTCGACGAGGTTCTGGCTGAGCGTCGCGATCTTGACGGTCTTGCCCCGGACGACCCGGCCCTCGGTGGCCGCGACTTCGCCGGTGACCAGGCCGAGGAGCGTGGACTTCCCGGCTCCGTTCACCCCGAGGATCCCGGTGCGCTCGCCGGGGGCGATGCGCCATTCGATGCCCTGCAACACCTGTTTGTCGCCGTAGGAGACCCCGACGTCGACCAGGTCGACCACGGTTTTGCCGAGCCGCGAGATGGCGGTGGACTTGAGCGCGACGGTGTTGCGCGGCGGGGGCTCGTTCGCGATGAGCTGGTTCGCGGCCTCGATGCGGAACTTCGGCTTGCTGGTCCGCGCGGGGGCTCCGCGCCGCAGCCACGCGAGCTCCTTGCGCATAAGGTTCTGGCGTTTGGACTCGCTCGCGGCCGCCATCCGGTCCCGCTCGACCCTGGCGAGCACATACGCCGCGTACCCGCCGTCGAACGGCTCGACGACCCGGTCGTGCACCTCCCAGGTGGTGGTGCAGACCTCGTCGAGGAACCAGCGGTCGTGGGTGACGACCAACAAGCCGCCCGCATTGCGGGACCAACGGTTTTTCATATGCTCGGCGAGCCAGGTGACGCCTTCGAGGTCCAAGTGGTTCGTCGGCTCGTCCAGCATGAGGACGTCCCAGTCGCCCGCGAGCAGGGCCGCGAGGCCGACCCGGCGGCGTTGCCCGCCCGACAGCGCCCGGACCGGAGTCTCCCACAGCGCCTGGTCGGGCAACAGCCCGGCGAACACGTCGCGGATCTTGGGGTCCGAGGCCCACGCATGCTCGGGCACATCGCCGACGACGGCGTGGCGCACGGTGGCCTCGGGGTCGAGGTTGTCGGATTGGCCGAGCACCCCGACATGGACGCCGCTGCGCGTAGTCACCCGCCCGGCGTCCGGTTTGTCGAGGCCCGCGAGCAGGCGCATGAGCGTGGACTTGCCGTCGCCGTTGCGCCCGACCAGGCCGATGCGGTCGCCTTCGGAGACGCCGAGCGTCACCGAGTCGAGGACGACTTTCGTTGGGAATTCGCGGCGGATCGACTCCGCGCCGAGCAGGTGCGCCATGTGGTCATTTCTTGTCGGGGTGGGGGACGGCTACGAGATCTAATCCATTGATCCCGGCGAAGTCCTTCGGATTGCAGGTGTAGAGCGGCAGCCCATTCGCGATGGCGACAGAGGCGATGAGCATGTCGAACCCGCGAGCAGCAGGCTTGCGCCCCGCGGCCCGCAGTTCCGCCGAGACTCGGCCGAAAGCTTGCGCTGCCGCCGTGTCGAACGGAATCGGGTCGAACCGTGCTTCCACTCGTTGGAGACGGGCTTGTCGAACGGCTCGTTCTTCGAGGGTGAGCGCGACAAGCGGCCCGACCGAGAGCTCGGCGAGGGTGATCGCGCTGATCGTTGCTTCATCGGGGAGGCTCTGCGGATCTGCGATCCGCTCAAGATGGATCACGGCGGAGGTGTCCAAGAGGCCTCGGCGAATGCTCACGGCAGGTGTCGGGCCGTGGCTCACGCCTCTCGGTCCCAGATGGTGTACCAGCTGCCGGTGGCCGAGTCGACGTCACGTCGGAAGGACTCGTAGTCCATCGGCGGCAAATTCTGAAAGGCCGAGATGAGCTCGTCTCTGGTGGGATTGCGCCGTCGGGTGGGCCGCAGCTCGGCCACCGGTTCGCCATTCTTGGTCACGAGCAGCGTCTCGCCCCGCTGCACGCGGTCGAGCACTTCGCCGCCGTGGTTGCGCAAGTCTCGGACGCTGACGGTTTCCACGACAGAAGTGTATCACGCGTGAGACAGTCTCGCTGTTCGGTGTCAGTGACCCGGCTCATACTTGATTCATGACCACACCGATGCGGGACATCCCGGCGCACGACCGCCCGCGAGAGCGGCTCTTGCGGCACGGGAGCGCGGCATTGAGCGAAGCCGAGCTCGTCGCGGTCCATCTCGGCTCCGGGCACGCCCGGGCGAGCGCCCTCGACGTGGCCCGCACCCTGCTGACGACGTGGGGCGGGGTGCGCGGGCTCGCCCGAGCGCGCCCGGAAGAGCTCGCGCGGACCCCCGGCGTCGGCCCTGCGAAGGCCGCGCGGTTGGCCGCCGCGTTCGCCATCGCAGGACGAGTCGGCGCATCGGACGACTCGGTGCAGCTCGTGCAATCGGCAGACATCGCACGCGTCGCGAGCCGTGTTCTTGGAACGTCTCGGACGGAGCAAGTCGCCGTGCTGGTCGCAGACGGCAGGCTGCGGCTGCGCCGCACGGAGATCGTGGCGATGGGCTCGGCGACAGCCTGCCCGATGCCGGTGCGCGAAATCCTCGCCACCGTGCTCCGGCATGACGGCGTCGCGTTCGCGGTCGCCCACAACCATCCGAGCGGGGACCCGACGCCGAGCGCCGCCGACCGGGCGTTGACCGACACGCTGCACAACGCGGCCTGGGCGACGGGTCTGCGGTTTCTCGACCATATCGTCGTCGCGGGGAACGACTGGCGCAGCACGGCGTTCTGAACTCGACGGGGCGGTGTCGGGAGTTTGTGCCATGCTGATGCCTATGGAGCTCGTGTCCCTCGCCGATATCAAGGCCGCCCGTTCGCGGATCGCGCCCGACGTGGTGCGCACGCCGCTGGTCCCGGTGCTGCGCGCCTCGGGCCCGGCGCGTTCGTTGTGGCTCAAACCGGAGAATCTGCAGCCCACCGGGGCGTTCAAACTGCGCGGGGCTTTGAACGCGGTGCGCAAGCTGAACGCCGAGCAGCGCTCGGCTGGCGTGGTGACGCATTCCAGCGGCAACCACGGCCAGGCCTTGGCGTACGCGGGAAAGCTGGAAGGCGTGTCAGTCGTGGTGGTGATCCCGAAGAACGCGCCCGCCGTCAAGATCGAGGCGTGCGAGGCGCACGGCGCGGAGGTGGTGTTGGTCGAGCCCGCCGAGCGCGAGCCCGCGATGCTGCGGCTCGCGCAGGAGCGCGGCCTCGTGGTGATCCCGCCCTACGACCACCCGGACATCATCGCGGGCCAGGGCACCGTCGGCTTGGAGATCGCGGAGGACTTGCCGAAGGTCGAGAACGTGCTCGTGCCGGTGGGCGGCGGCGGGCTGCTCTCCGGCGTCGCGGCGGCGATCAAGGCGCTGCTGCCCACCGGGGCGAGGGTGATCGGCGTCGAGCCGGAGCTGGCCGCCGACGCCAAGGAGAGCAGGGAAGCCGGATCGGTCGTCTCGTGGCCGGTCGAGCTCCGGAGCCGGACCATCGCCGACGGTCTGCGCACGCAGCTTTCCGAGCTCACGCTGGCGCACGTCAGGGAGTTGGTGGACGACATCGTCACCGTCACCGAGGAGGAGATCGAAGCGTCGGTCCGCTGGCTCGCGCGCGAGGCGCGCATCGTCGCGGAGCCGTCCGGCGCGGTGACGACGGCGGCGTTCCTCTCCGGGAAAACACCGGAAGGCCTGACGGCGGCCGTCGTGAGCGGCGGCAACGTGGACCCGGCGCTCTACGCGAGCATGATCGCCGCGAGCTGAGCGCCTCGCGGCTACCTCTTTTTGACCGGCGGTTTCGCGGGCGGGATCTGAGCCTGCGGGCCTAAGCCCCCGGCGGCCATCTCGGGGCCGATCAGCGCGCCCGTCCCGAAGTTCTCCCCCTGGTCCTGGACCGGGTTGGGGATGTCGCCCGCGCCGTTGTCGTCGTTGTGGCCGTGCCCGTCGCCGTCGTCGGCGAACGCAAGAGCCGCGGGCAGCGCGGTCGTGCCTGCGGCTCCGCCCAGCGCAAGGGCGAGGAACATGGCGGAGAGTGTCTTTTTCATGGTGTGCTCCAATCAATTGAGGGGTTGGCGGCGGGTTTCAATGCGAGCGAGGGTCGGTGAGGATCTCGACGAGGGCTGGTCCGGGATGGGCGAGGGCTTCGGCGACTGCGCCCCGCAACGCCGAGGGGTCGTCGACGCGCTTGCCGTATGCCCCGCAGTTCTGGGCGAAGGCGGCGAAGTCGGGGTTGTGCAGCGAGGTGTGCCAGACCTCGTACTCGCTGCTGCGCTGCTCGTCGCTGATCTTGGCCAGTTCGGCGTTGTTGAGCAGGATGTGCGTGATGTTCATCCCGTACTTCACGGCAGTGGTGAGCTCGGCGAGGTACTGGCCGAAGCCGCCGTCCCCGGTGATGGCGACGACGGGGCGCTCTGGAGCCGCCGCCCAGGCCCCCATGGCGGCGGGGAATCCGAAGCCGATGGAGCCGAGGTAGCCGGACATGAGGACCGACTGCTCTGTCGCCTCGAAGTACCGCCCGAAGGAGTAGGCGTGGTTGCCGACGTCGACGGCCAGCACCGCGTCGGACGGGAGCAGCGCGTTGAGCTCGTGGAAGACCGTCGCGGCGGCCACCCGGCCCGGGGGGCGCTCTGCGGCTCGCCGGGCTTTCTCGGCCCGCCAGACCGCCCAGCGCTCGGCGATCTCGGCCCGTTGGTCGACGAGGTCCTGGCCGGCGCGGCACTCGTCCAACAGGGCTGCCGCCGTGAGGCCGATATCGCCGAGCACCGGGACGTCGACCGGGCGGAACCGGCCAAGGGCGAGCGGGTCGGTGTCGACTTGGACGGTCGTCTTGTACGGGGAGATGCCGGTGTGGTTCGAGAAGGAGGCGCCGAACACGAGCAGCAGGTCGGCCTTGTTCATCATCCACGAGGCCACCGGCGTGCCCGAGCGTCCGAGCACGCCGCAGGCGAGCGGGTGCTGGTCAGAGATCTGCCCCTTCGCTTTGAACGTGGTCAGCACGGGGGCGCCGAGGCGCTCGGCGAGCGCCTCGACAGCGGGCATGTCGAATTTGGCCCCGGCTCCGACGACGACCAGCGGCCTGCGGGCGGCCGCGATCCTGTCCAGCGCGGCCCGCAGGGCCGAGGGGGGAGGCGCCACGCGGAGGTCCGGCATCCGCCCGGCCGGGCCGGAAGCCCGCGCGCCTGCGGCCGGCAGCACTTGCACTTCGTCGGGCAGGACGAGATGGCCGACGCCTCGTTCGAGCACGGCGCGTTTGAGCGCCGTCGTCATCAGCTCGGCGTGGTCCGATCCGGAGCGCACCATCGCCGAGTACACAGCCACGTCGGCGAACGCGGCGAGCAGGTCGATGTCCTGGAAGGCGCCCTTGCCCGCCACGGAGGAGTCCACGTTGCCGGAGAGCGCGAGCACGGGGGAGCGGTCGGCTTTCGCGTCGTAGAGCCCGGTGAGCAGGTTCGTCGAGCCCGGCCCGGCGATGCCGAAGCAGGCTGCGGGCCGCCCGACGAGCTTGCCGTACGCGGAGGCCGCGAAAGCCGCCGCCCCCTCGTGCCGGACGCCGAAGTAGCGCAGCCTCCCGTCGGACTCGGCCCGGTGCAGAGCCTCGGCCAGCCCGAGATTGGAGTGGCCGACCATGCCGAAAACGGTGTCGACCCCCCAGTTCGTCATCGTCTCGACGAGCACGTCGCTGACCGTCCTCGGCGCGGGGGCGGGCGCGGGCGTCCCGACGTACACGCCGTCCTCGCGTTCTTCGACGGGGTAGACGCGGACGTCGAAGTCCGGTCCGCCCGCCGCCTCGCCGGTGAACGGGTCGAAGTCGAATCCGTGCCAGGGGCAGCGGATCTTGTCGTTCTCCAGGGTGCCTTGCCCCAACGGGCCGCCTTGGTGCGGGCAGCGGTTGTCGACCGCGCCGTACGCGCCGCGCAGCTTGGTCAGCGCGACGGTCTTCTGCCCTGCGGGACACGAGACGACCTGCCCGTCTTCGAGCTCGTCGCGGGCGGCGACTTTGTGCCAGACCGTGGCGTCTTCGTGGGCTGGTTGGCTGTCGAAGCCGCCGCTCATAGGGGTGTCGCTCCTGCGTAGGGGACTCCGCTGAGATACGCGAAGTCGCGGTCGAAAGTCACGAGGTCGTCCAGCTCGAAGTCCGCGAGCCGCCGATGGCCGCACGCCCTGGCGAGCACGGCCATCAGGTCCACGCTGGCGCGCAGGAACCTGTCCAACCGCTCTGCGGCGGACCGCACGGGCAGCCGGGCGCGCAGCCGGGGGTCTTGGGTGGCGATGCCAGCGGGGCAGGCGTTCGTGTCGCAGGCCCGCATGCCGACGCAGCCGACGGCCTGGATCGCGGCGTTGGAGAGGCCGATGGCGTCCGCGCCGAGCGCCAGGGCTTTGGCCATGTCCGCCGCAGTACGCAGGCCGCCGGTGACGGCCAGGGTCACGCCGTCGGCGCGGGAGCGGTCCAGATGCCGCCGCGCCCGCGCCAACGCCGGGATGGTGGGCACGGAGATGTTGTCGCGGAAGACCAACGGGGCGGACCCCGTCCCGCCGCCCCTGCCGTCGAGGATGATGTAGTCGACCCCGATCTCCAGCGCCGCGTCGATGTCCCGCTCGATGTGCTGCGCGCTCATCTTGTATCCGACGGGGATGCCGCCGGACTCCTCCCGCACCTGTTGCGCGAAGTCCGCGAACTGGCTGAGCGACGTCCAGTCCGGGAACCGGGCCGGGGAGACAGCCGCCGTGCCGGGCGGCAGCCCCCGGACCTCGGCGATCTTCCCGACCACCTTCGCCCCCGGCAGGTGCCCGCCGGTGCCGGTCTTCGCGCCTTGCCCGCCTTTGAAATGGAACGCCTGGACTTTCCGGACGTGCTCGATGCTCCATCCGAAACGTCCGGACGCGAGCTCGTAGAAGTACTTCGAGTTCTCCTGCTGCTCCTCGGGCAGCATGCCGCCCTCGCCGGAGCAAATACCGGTGCCGGAGAGCTCGGCCCCCATCGCGAGCGCCGTTTTCGCCTCCTGCGACAGCGCGCCGAAGCTCATGTCGCTCACGAACAGGGGGATGTCGAGCGTCAACGGCTTTCGGGCGTTCGGCCCGATCACGGTCGCCGTCCCGACCGGCTCGTCGTCGAGCAAGGGCAGGCGCGCGAGCTGCGCGGTCAGGATCTGGATCGAGTCCCAGGAGGGGAGCTGCCCGCGCGGCACCCCCATCGCGGCGGTCGGGCCGTGCGCGCCGGATCCGCGCAGGCCGCGCGCGGCGAATTCGTGGATCTGCGTGACGAAGGGCTCCTCGGCGGTGTCCGAGGGCTTGATCCATCGGCCTTGGTACCCGTCGTCCGAGTAATCCCTCGGGTCGGCCTTGGCGTGTGCGGCGACCGCCGCGCCGTCGACGTACACCGAGCCCTCCGACACCCAAGCGGGGAAAGAGCCCAGGGAGACCGCCGGGTTGACCGGGGAGACGCCGGTGTCGAGCTCGTAGCGCCACCCGTGCACCCCGCAGACGAGGAGCCCGCCTTCGACCCGCCCGTCCGCCATCAGCGCCCCGCGATGCGCGCAGCGCCCGTGCAGGGCGTGGACCTGCTCGCCGCGTCGGACGAGGACGAGGTCCACCCCGTGCGCGACCACGGCGTGCGGGGAGCTTTCGGGCAATTCGGCGAGCGAGGCCACGCGGAGGGTGGGGGTCTGTGCTGTGGTCATGCGCGTCAGCCCTCGTGCCCTTTGAGAAGGTCCGCGAACGGCGTGACGCGCGTGTCGACGTTGTTGCCGGAGGTCCTGGCCTGGTCCTCTTCCCGCTGGGCGAAACCAGGCAGGGGCACGCGCTCGGCCACGACCTGGCAGGCGAGCTCGGAGGCGGCGCGGCGGATCCGGGCCGACAGCTCCACGCCTCCGGAACCGGCCCCGAAGTCGCTGGTCGCGGCGAAGACTCCGGTCGGGACGACCACGGCGCGCAGGTAGGAGAACAGGGGGCGCAGCGCGTGGTCGAGCACGAGGGAATGCCGCTCGGAGCCCGCCGTCGCGGCGATCAGGACCGGCGTCCCGACCAGGGAGGCCGTGTCGAGGACGTCGAAGAACAGTTTGAACAGCCCCGAGTAGCTCGCGCTGAACACGGGGGTCACCGCGACGAGCCCCTCCGCCGCCGCGATTTTCTCCCGGGCCTCGGCGATCGCGAGCGTCGGCAGCCCGCCGGTGGCGACCGTGGTGGCCAGGTCCTGCGCGAGCGGCCGCAATTCGACGAACTCGACCTCCGCGCCCTCGCCGCGCGCGGTGATCTGCGTCGTGACCGCCGCCGCGATCCGGTCGGCGAGCAGCCTGGTCGTGGAGGGCTCGCCGAGCCCTCCGGAGACGACTGCGATGCGTCGCGCCATGTCAGTGCGCCCTTCTCGTCGTGCCCTTTGCCGGGTCGCGCTGCGCGGCGTCCTCGACGTCTGCGGTGATGACCCGGCGGTGCTTGGACTGCTCGCCCTGCGCCAGCAGGGACTGGTGGGTCGGCGGCTCGCTCGGCACATGCGCGGGGCGGCGCAGCTCGAACTCCTTGCGCAGCACGGGGACCACTTCCTTGCCGAGGATCTCGATCTGCTCGAGCACGACCTCGCGCGGCAGCCCCGCGTGGTCGACGAGGAACAGCTGGCGCTGGTAGTCGCCCACCGCGTCGGCGAAACCGAGCGTGCGCTCCACGACCTGCTCGACCGTGCCGACGGTCAGGGGGGTGTCGCGGGTGAAGTCTTCGAGCGAGGGCCCGTGGCCGTAGACCGGGGCGTTGTCGAAGTACGGGCGGAAGAACCGCTTCGCCTCTGCCTCGGTCTCGGCGATGAACGCCTGCCCGCCCAAGCCGACGACGGCCTGGTCGGCGCAGCCGTGCCCGTAGTGCTCGAACCGCTGCCGGTACAGCCGCACCATCTGCGAGGTGTGCTCAAGGTCCCAAAAGATATTGTTGTGGAAGAAGCCGTCGCCGTAGAACGCGGCCTGCTCGGCGATCTCTGTGGAGCGGATCGAGCCGTGCCACACGAACGGCGGCACGCCGTCCAGCGGCGCCGGGGTCGAGGTGAAGCCGTGCAACGGGGTGCGGAACTGGCCGTTCCAGTCCACGACGGGCTCGCGCCACAGCCTGCGCAGCAGGTGGTAGTTCTCGACCGCGAGGTTGATCCCTTGGCGGATGTCTTTGCCGAACCATGGGTACACCGGACCGGTGTTCCCCCGGCCCATGATGAGGTCGACCCGGCCGTCGGAGAGGTGCTGCAGCATCGCGTAGTCCTCGGCGATCTTCACCGGGTCGTTCGTGGTGATCAGCGTGGTCGCGGTGGACAGCAGCAGCGTGCTGGTCCGCGCCGCGATCCAGCCCAGCATCGTGGTCGGCGAGGACGGCACGAACGGGGGGTTGTGGTGCTCGCCGGTGGCGAAGACGTCGAGCCCGACCTCCTCCGACTTGAGCGCGTACGACAGCATCGCCTCGAGGCGCTCGTGCTCGCTGGGCCGCCTGCCGGTCGTCGGGTCCTTCGTCACATCGCCGACGCTGAAAATGCCGAACTGCATAGATATTCATCCCTGTTGTATACGCAGGGCCGGATCCTGGCCCTCCTGCACGATTGAACACATCAGCCCGTCTGGCAACAAGGGCGGGCTGTTCCCAGGGACTGGCAGACCCTCTGTCGGAGGGGCGCTCGGCCCTTATGGTGGGAGGATGGAGCACCGCAAAGACATCCGCGACTTCCTGGCCTCGCGCCGGGCGAAGATCACCCCGGAGGAGGCGCAGGTCCCGGTGTACGGGGGCAAGCGCCGCGTCCCCGGCCTGCGCCGCGAGGAGGTCGCCCTGCTCGCCGGGGTCAGCGTGGACTACTACACGCGGCTCGAGCGCGGCAATTTGCGCGGCGTGTCCGACACCGTCCTGAACTCGGTGGCCGCCGTGCTCCGCCTCGACGAATCAGAGCGAGCCCATCTGTTCGACCTCGCCCGAGGCTCCGCCTCCGGCGGCGCGGGCAGGCGGAGGGCCGCGTCGCCGCTACGCCCGGCGCTCCGCCATGTCCTGGATGCGCTGGCCGGGGCGCCTGCCTGGATCAGCGACGAGCGGCTCGACGTGCTCGCCGCGAACGCCCTGTGCGCCGCCCTCTATCAAGACGCGTTCGCCGAGCAGGGCCGGGAGCCGAACCTCGCGCGGTTCGTGTTCCTCGACCCGAGGTCGCGGGACTTCTTCCTCGACTGGGGCCAGCACGCCGACAACGCCGCCGCCAGCTTGTGCGCCGCGACGGGCAGGCACCGGGGCGACGAGAAGCTCGCCGCGCTCGTCGCCGAGCTTCGCGCTGGGAGCGACGACTTCCGCGCCCGGTGGCAGGCGCACGACGTGCGGCTCCAGCTCGACGGGGCCAAGGGCTTGCAGCACCCGGTCGCGGGCAGGCTCGACCTCGTCTACGAGCGGCTGCAGCTGCCGTCGGACGCGGGGCTCACGCTCTTCGTGCTCGTGGCCGAGCCGGGGTCCCCCACGGCGGACCGTCTCAAACTCCTGGGCGGCTGAACTGCGGCTCAGCCTTTGACGCCCACGGTGAAGAGGTCGGCGGCGAACGCTTTGCTCCAGGCCGGGCGGCGCACCCGGCGCTGCTCGGCGATGGTGAAGCCCGCGTCCTCGAACAGCGCGCGGATCTGGTCCGGGGGCAGGAACTGGGTGGCGGACCATTGCTGCGGGACGAGACGGTTCAGCAGCGGGGTGACCGGCTGGCGGGGGCTGATCGTGGTGACCGCCGCGATGCCCCCGGGGCGCAGCACCCGGTGGAACTCCCGCAGCGCCGCAGCTTGGTTGAAGAAGTGGAACGCGGAAGTGGTGACCACCGCGTCGAGGCCGCCGTCCTCGAACGGCAGCTGCTCGGCGGGGGCGATCTGCCAACGGACCTTGTCCGACAGCGCTTTGGCCCGCGCGAGCATCCCCTCGGACATGTCCACGCCGTCGATCTCGTCGGGGTCGAGCTCGCGCTGGATCCGGTCGGCGAGGATGCCGGTGCCGCAGGCGACGTCGAGGATCTTCTGCGCGCCGCGCTCGCGCAGCAGCGCCAGCATCTCGTCGTGCGGCTGCTGGTAGGCATTGCGCTGGAGGGGGCCCCAGTCGTATGCCTTGGCGACCGATCCCCAGAACCGGGTCACTTGGTCGTTGAGCGCGCGGCGTTGGGGGTCGGTCATGGGGGTCTCCTTAGGTTGTCTCGGAGATCAGGCAGATGAGATGCGAGGCGCACCGAGCCGTGGTGTACGGAGGCGGTATGGGTACACGAGGCGAGGAGCAACGAAGCAGGTCGCTGCCTGAATCCGAGGGTTAGTCGATGTCGGCGGTGAGGACAGCTATCCGCTTGAGCGACTCCCTCGCGAGGAAGGGCAGGCCGATTCCGGGGTCGCCGGGCGGGACGATCTTGATGTTGCTGATCCGGTGGGCCTTGCCGAGGATGCGGACCTCGGCCTCGCCTGCGGCGATGATGTTGCGGACCCAGTCGGTGTAGGTGCCGTGGCCGAGCGTCACGACGAAACGGCCCTTGGTCTGCAGCGGGTTGACCGGGGTGCGGAAGGTCTTGCCGGACTTGCGGCCCTTGTGCGTGATCTGCGCGAAACCGGGCAGGTAGGGGGCGGCTTTGACCGTGAGCGGGTTCATGAACTTCACCTGCAGGCGGTCGAACCATTTGGGGAAGATGTAAGCGCCTTCGGCCACGGGGCCTCCTCGTTTTCGGCGTGGAACATGCTGTCTGTCACAGTATGCCCGACATCGGGCGGGACGGGCGGCCCGGTCTGCTGTTCCGCCGGACCCCTGCCCGTCCCCGGCCCGCGCCGCCCGTTCGGTGCCTTCTGTCCTGGACCCGCATGACTTTCGACCCTTGGAACCCGCGCTCGGCGCTGCTGAGCTGGAAGCAAGGCCGAGTGAAAGGAGAAACGTCTTGGCTGTGTATTTGAACCAGGCGGCGTTGTTGTTCGAGTTGGAGGAGGTCGCGGAGCGGGAGGTGAACCGCCATCTGGCGATGTCGAAGGACTGGCATCCGCACGACTACGTGCCATGGGAGGACGGGCGCAACTTCGCGGCGATGGGCGGCGTGGATTGGGACCCGGCGCAGTCCAAGCTCTCCGACGTGGCGAAGGCCGCGCTCGTCACGAACCTCTTGACCGAGGACAACCTGCCCTCCTACCACAACCGCATCGCGGGCGACTTGTCCCCGGAGGGGGCGTGGGGCACCTGGGTCGGGCGGTGGACGGCGGAGGAGGCGCGGCACTCCACGGTGATGCGCGACTACCTGGTCGTCACGCGGGGCGTTGACCCGGTGGCCTTGGAGTGCGACCGGATGACCCATATGACGCACGGGTTCCAGCCGCTCGTTCGGTTCTCGCCCGACACGGGTGCGGGGTTTTTGCACACCATCGCGTACGTCTCGTTCCAGGAGCTCGCGACCCGGATCAGCCACCGCAACACCGGCGCGATATGCGGGGACCCGGTCGCCGAGGCGATCATGCAGCGCCTCGCCCTCGACGAGAACCTGCACATGATCTTCTACCGCAACATCTGCGGGGCGGCCCTCGACATCGACCCGGACCAGACGATGGAGGCGATCGCGAACGTGGTGACCAATTTCCAGATGCCGGGCGTCGGCATGCCGAACTTCCGGCGCAATGGCGTGCTCATGGCGAAGTACGGGATCTACGACTTGCGCCAGCACTACGAGGACGTGCTCATGCCGGTCGTGCGCAAATGGCATGTCTTCGACCGCGACGACCTCTCCGCGCGGGGCGAGATAGCCCGCGACCGACTGGCCGCGTACTTGGAGGACCTGGAATTGGTCCAGATCCCGAGGTTCGAGGAGCACCGGGACCGCTCGCTGGCCAGGGACCGGGCGCGCGGGATCGACCGGGCTCAGGCGGTGAGCACGGTCTGAGCCGGGCCGCCCGCCCGGCGCGCGGCCTCGACGACCACGCCGCCGGCGGCGGGCACGGGGCTCGGCGCGGCTTCGAGGCGCAGATCGCCATGCCCGTGCAGCCGCCAGGCCCGATGCTGGTCAGGGGTGGTTTGGGACATTCTGCTCCAATCGGCGGGGGCGCTTTGGGACACTCTGCTCCAGGATTGGAGACTAATAGTCTCGATATGGTCCGACTATACTCCTGGCATGCCGTCCTCCGACTCCGACTCGGCCGTGCTGTCGCCGCGCGCCCGGCGGGGAAGGCCGCGCAGCGAGACCGCCAAGGCCGCGATCCTCGCCGCCGCCTACGACCTCGTGGTCGACCACGGCATGGCGCAGGTGACCGTGGACGACATCGCCGCGCGCGCCTCGGTGGGCAAGCAGACGATCTACCGCTGGTGGCCGAGCAAGGCGGAATTGGTCCTCGACGCGCTGGAGGAGCGGGCCAAGACGGAGATCGACACGTTGGAGACGGCCTCGGTCGCGGCCTTCCTGGCCCGCGTGTTCGTCGGCGCCTGCGGCGTGCGCCTCGCGCTCAAATCGCTCATCGCGGCGGCCCAGTCGGACGAGGCGCTCGGGGAGGCCGTCAAGGCCCGGCTCATCGAGCCGCGCCGCGCGGCGCTGCGCCGCTGTTTGGAGCGCGCGGGCGTGCCGAAGGTGCGCAGGGAGGCGCTGGTCCTCGCGATCTACGGGGCGATGTGGTACCGGCTGCTCCTCGACGAGCCGCTGGACGACGCGCTCGTCGCCGAGCTCGCCAGGCTCACCGTGTAGGAGCCCCGCCGGGCGGGGCGGCTACGGCTTCGTCGCGTGCAGCAGGCCCATCGCGCAATACCCCTGCTCCAGGGTCGTGATCATGTTCAGGCCGATCTCGACGTTCTGGTGCACCGCGTCCGGGCGCAGCCCGATTTTGTGGCCGATGAGGTCGGGGACGCGGAACCAGGAGGCGATGCGGCGCAGCCGTCGCGCCGAGGGCAGCGACTCCTTGGTCACGTCGCGGTAGACCACGTCCGTGAGGCCGCATTCCCGCGCGGCGGACTCCAGCTCCTCGGGGGTGCAGAAATCGTCGACGGCCATGCAGTTCGCGGCGTAGCGGACGAACTGCTCCACATCTGCGGAGAAGTCCCGGCCCGTGCGGAACCCGTCCGCGACCGCGATTTTCCCCCCGGGGCGCAGCACGCGCGCGGCCTCGCGGCAGAAGTCCCGCTTGTCCAGCGCGTAGCAGGCGCTCTCCTGCGCCCAGACCACGTCGAAGGACTCGGCTTCGAGGCCGGTGTCGCAGTAGTCGGCGACCTCGAAGCGGACGAGGTGGGAGAGCCCGCGCCTGCGGGCGGCGCGGGTCGCGGAGCGGGCCTGGCCGGGGACGAGGGTCACCCCGAGCACCTCCACGCCGAACGTCTCGGCGAGCCAGAGCGAGGACCCGCCGATCCCGCAGCCCGCGTCCAGCACCCGCCGGCCCGGCCGCAGGTCGAGCGGGACCGCGAGCTCGCGGTCCATGTTCACCAGTGACTCGTCGTGCGACTTGGTGTCGGCGTCCCAGTAGCCCATGTGCAGCGCGCGGCTGCGCCCGCCCGACCAGATCAGCCGGTAGTCGAACCCGTTGAGATTGAAGTATTTGACGATCGCCGCGTTGTAGACAGCTTTGTCGATAACCATGTGTCCTAGATTACTACGAGCGCGCTATTGTGCGCGAGCGGACCAAGGCCGTGGGGCCGCGTCGCGGAGCCCCCGGCTAATCTCTATACTAGAACGTATAAAATTTCGTGCGGCTCTCGCGGAAGGACGAAGCGCGGTGTTGGTCCGAAGAATTGTGTGCACGGTCCCGGAGGGGCGGTTGTCGGACGGAGTCCGCCGCGAGCTGGAGGCCGTTGTGCGCAGGCGCTCGCGGGAGTTCTTCGGGGCGGACGGATGGACGGCCGTCCTGTGGCGGACGGTCCCTTCGGGCCAGATGTTCGCGGACGGGCGCCCGGCGGCGGGCTCGGTCGTCGTGGTCGAGGCGGACGACGGGTTCGACCAGGCCCGGCGCGAGGAGGCGCTGCGCGCGATCAGCGGCGACTGGGCCGCCGTCACCGGCACAGGGGAGCGCCACCTCCTCCTCGCCATCGTGGACTCGTCGGCGCTCGCCCGGCAGCAGGCGCGGGAGCGAGGCCGTTTCCGAGGGCCGTGGGGCGCGTGGTTCTTCGCGAGGATCGCCGCCTCCCTCGCGGCCTCGGCCCTGCGGCGCCTGCCGCTCGCCATTCCGGCGAACTACTGACCTGGGAACAGCAGGCCCGAGAAGACGACAGACGAGGAAAGGAACCGCATGCCGCTCTACGCAGTCGCGACGCGAAGCCCGTTGGCCCCCGCAGTCGCCGAGAGGGTCGCGGGGGCCGTCACGACGGCCCACGCGGAGCTGACCGGGGGCCCGCGCGTCCTGGTGAACGTGCTCTTCCAGCACGGCTACCGCCTCCGGGCCGGGGAGCGCATCGACGTCTCGGGGACCATCCGGGGCGGCGCGCGGCGCACGGACGAGCTGACGCGGCGGCTGGAGGAGCGCCTGCGCGCCGACATCGCGGAGGCCGCGGGCGTGCCGAGGGGCGAGGTCGTGGTGTCCCTCGCCAAAGTCCCCGCGAAATGGGCGATCGAGGCAGGCCTCGTCCTGCCGGAGCCGGGCACGCCCGAAGAAGAGGAGTGGAAGGCCGCCGTCGCCGCGCTCGCGGACTGAGCGGGCCCGCGCTCACTTCCTCGCGTTGGCCTCGGAGATGTGCTCGCCGACCTTCTTGAGCAGCGGCGGCATGTCCATCTTGGCCACCACGGCCTCGATGAGCACGAGCCGGTCCTGCGCCGCCCCGGCCTTCTCGATGGCGGCGCGCAGGCCGCCGACGGTGTCGACCCGGAGGGCCAGCGGGTCGGTCGTGGGCTCGAAGGCGCTGAGCAGTTTCGCGTAGTCCCAGTGGTCGATGTCGTTGTAGTGCTGCTCGGCGCCGTGGATCGCGCGCTCGACGGTGTACCCGTCGTTGTCCACCACCACGACGACCGGGTTGAGGCCGTGGCGGAGGACGACCGACAGCTCCTGCGCGGTGAGCTGCGCGGAGCCGTCGCCGATGAGCAGCACGACCCGCCGGTCCGGGCAGGCGAGCCCCGCGCCGAGCGCGGCGGGCAGGGTGTAGCCGATGGAGGCCCACAGCGGCTGGCCGATGAACGTGACCCCGGCGGGCAGCGGATGGGTGGCGAGGCCGAAGAACGAGGTGCCCGCCTCGGCGATGACGATGTTGCCGGGGGTGACCGCGTGGGCCAGAAGGTCCCACATCGAGGCCTGGGCCAGCGGCTCCGCGTCGGCAGGCTCGGGGGGCTTGGCGGCGGGCCGGGCCTGCGGGGCGGGCGGGCGCTCCCGGTCCGCGATGAGCTCGGCGAGCGCGCCGAGCGCGTCGCGCATCTCCAGCGGGGCGAACAGCTCGCCCGCGACGGTCGACTCGTGCGGGGCGATGTCCACCGTCTTGGCGGGGTCGACGCGGTGCGTGAAGAAACCGCTGATCAGATCGGTGAACTGGACCCCGGCGAGGATGAGCGCCTCGGCCTCCTCCACGCCCTCGCGCACGCGCGGCTCGCTGTTGGCCCCGATATAGATGCCGAGGAAGTTCGGGTCGAGCTCGTCCACGATGCTCTTGCCCCACAAGAGGGTCGCGTGCGGCAGCGCGCCCGCGTCGAGCAGCTTCGCGAGCGCGTCCGTGGCCCCGAACCGGTGCACGAGCAGGTCGGCGAGCACGGTCGGGCGTTTGCCGTCCAGGAGGGCCGCTGCCGCCTCGCGGAACGCGGCGAGCGCGCCGGGGCTCGACGCGTCGTTCGAGCTCGGGATGGGCGCGGCGGGCGGATAGCTCGGCACCTGCGCCACGTCGGCGGGCAGCAAGAGGTAGCCGGGGCGGCGCTGTTCGAGGACCTCGCGCAGCACCCGGTCGATCTCGCGGGTGGCGTTGGCCGGGGTGAGGCTCGCCTGCGCGCAGGTGATCTCCCGCTGGATCCGCAGGAAATGCTCGAAGTCGCCGTCGCCGAGGGAATGGTGCAGGCTGCGCCGGGCGCGCTGCGCGTCCACGGTGGGGCCGCCGCAGATATGCAGCACCGGGACGTGCTCCGCGTAGCTGCCCGCCGTGGCGTTCACCGCTGAGAGCTCGCCGACCCCGAAGGTGGTGACCAGGGCCGCGATCCCGTTCAGGCGCGCGTAGCCGTCGGCCGCGTAGCCCGCGTTGAGCTCGTTGACGTTGCCGACCCAGGCCAGGTCGGGATGCTCCACGATGCGGTCGAGGAACGCGAGGTTGAAGTCCCCCGGCACGCCGAAGACATGCCGCACCCCGAGCTCCGCGAGCCGGTCGACGAGGTAATGCCCGATGGTGTACGACTTGGCCATGCCTCGATTCTGCCGGATCGCGGGCCGATCCGCCGGGGGAGCTAGCCGATGCGCCGGAGGGCGAGCATGGCGGCGAGCCAGGAGCCCGCGAGGGCGAGGACGAGGACGAGATCGGTCACAGGGCGAGGATGCTCCCCCCGCGCCCCCGATTCCCGGCGCGGCAACGCGCTCTTCACGGCCCGCGCGGGAATTTTGACGCGATCTTGACGCTGCCCGGTAGACTGGGGGAGTACGTGGTGCGCCGGGAAGTCTGGTCGGCTTGACCGAACCGACCCCGCAAGGAGCCGCGATGCCCCCCTTCCCCTTCCGTTCCCAGGACGCCTTGCTGCGCCGGGGCTCCTTCTGGGAGAGCCGCCGCATCGCGCGGCTCTTGCGCGAGGAGACCACCTCCGGGGCGCTCCTGCTCGTCGCCGCGTTCCTCGCGCTGCTCTGGAGCAACAGCCGGTGGGGCGACGGCTACCAGCGGCTGCACGACTTCGCCTTCGGCCCGACCTCCCTCGGCCTGCGGCTGTCGGCCTCGGACTGGTGCGCGGACGCCCTGCTCGCGGTGTTCTTCTTCGTCGCGGGGCTCGAGCTCAAGCGCGAGTTCGTCGCCGGGGACCTCAGCGACCCGCGCCGCGCGGCCCTGCCGGTGTGCGCGGTCCTCGGCGGGATGTCCACCCCGGCGTTGCTGTACACGCTGGCGAACTGGGGCTCTGCCGGGCGGGGCTGGGCGATCCCCACGGCCACGGACATCGCGTTCGCGCTGGCCGTGCTCGCGGTGATCAACACTCACTTGCCGTCCGCGCTGCGCACCTTCCTCCTCGCCCTCGCGGTGGTGGACGACCTGGTCTCGATCGTCATCATCGTCGTGGTCTTCTCCAGGAGCCTGAACTGGGCGGCCCTGGGCGTCGCCGCGCTCGCCGTGCTCCTGTTCCGCGCGCTGCTGCGGCGAGGGGCCAGGCAGTGGTGGCTGCTCGTGCCGGTCGCGGTCGTCGCCTGGGCGGCGACGCACGCCTCCGGGGTGCACGCCACCGCCGCAGGCGTGGCATTGGCCTTCATGGTCCCCGTCAACAAGGACGAGCAGGGCGAGTGCCTGGCCGAGAGCCTGCAGCACCGGCTGCACCCGCTCTCCGCGCTCGTCGCGGTGCCGCTGTTCGCGTTCTTCGCGGCCGGGGTCAGGATCGGCGGGCTGCGCGGGGTGGAGGCCGCGTTCGCCGACCGGGTGACGCTCGGGGTGATCCTCGGCCTGGTTGTCGGCAAATGCGCCGGGGTGTTCGGCGCGACGTGGTCCTTGGCCCGGTTCACCCGCGCCGAGCTGGACCCGTCGCTGCGCTGGCTCGACGTCTTCGGGGTGGCCCTGCTGGCCGGGGTGGGGTTCACGGTGCCCCTACTCATGGGCGGGCTGGTGTTCGGCGAGGGCTCCGAGCAGGAGGGGCACGTGAAGATCGGCGTGCTCGTCGGGGCGATGGCCGCCGCCCTGCTCGCGGGCGTGGTGCTGCGGCTGCGCAACCGCGCGTACCGGCTGCTGGAAGAGGAAGAGGCAGAAAACGCGCTCGGGTAGCGCCGGAGGAGCGCCGTGCGGGTAGGATACGAGCGAGTCTGAGGAAGATCGCCGGAGGATGAGGGATGACGGCTTCACAAGAGAATCTGCCGCCCGCGAGGACGCCGAAACCGCTGGAGGAGCGAATCCGCATCCTCGACGAGGAGCTGCCGAAGCTGCGCGTGGGCGGCGAGTCGGCGTGCAGGCGGGTCTCGGTCACCGTCGGGCACGAGCGCAGGCTGCTCGACGTGCGGCTGGCATGGGACGCGCTCGCGGACGAGTTCGAGCTGGTGCGGGGGCCGCGCAACGAGCCGCTGGGCCATGTCGCGCTGGCCCGGATCGTCGAGACGGCGGTGCACGCCGCGATGGGCGGCTACGGGCAGGCCGTCGTGGACGCGATGCACGAGTCCAAGCCCAAGAGCGCCTCGCTGGAGAACCAGTACTACGACGAGTACTGGGACCTGCCCGAGTGGGAGCGCCCGGACTCGGTGGACGAGTACATCCGCCAGCGCAAGGCCGAGCAGGGCGGGCCGGTGAAGCCCGAGGACCAGTTCCGCGCGGACGAGAAGGCGGCGGCCGAGCGGATCAAGGCCGAGGTCGGGGAGCTGTCGGATCTGAACCCGGACAAGCTGCGGGTGACCGAGTCGTGGATGACCAACGAGGCGGCCGAGTCGCGCGAGCGCTACGCCGAGGTGGTCCGCCAGCTGCAGGCCTTCGACCCGTCCACGGTGCAGGGCGTCGGCAAGGACGACCCCCACAACCCGCAGGTCACCGTGACCGTCTCGATGGCCTCGGCGTTCGCCCTGGAACTGGGGGAGCGGGTGTGGAGCGCGCCGGGGTCCAGGCTCGGCGAGGCGGTCGTGAGGGCCGCCGCCGCCGCGCGCGCGGATTTCGCCGAGAAGATGGCACAGGGCGGCCTGACGTTCTGGAAGGACCGGGAGTCCGCCGAGCGGTGATAGCGGGGCCGGTGAGGACGGCGCGGTATCCGATGGCGGTTGTCGCGCGAGGGGGTTGACGGACCCATATACTTGTGCAGGAGGCCTCGCGCGGTGGGGACCGGAGATCGTACAAGGAGCGGGACGAGATGAGCACAATCAAATCCGGGAGCGGGGACCTCGCGGGCGGGGGCCGCACGAACGTCTATATGGACTTGCTGGCGGAGGTCAGTCCCAAGCACGAGTCGTTGAAGACTTTGTTGGACGAATTGGTCAAGCAGTGGCAGGAGTCTACCGAGCGCTACCACGCCGCAGCGGGCTCGGACAATATCAACGGCAACCTGCAGCAGCAGTCGGCGCAGGCCAAGCAGGACTCCGACCAGCACAGCAAGGCGACGGGAGACCGGACGCAGAAGACGGCGGACTCCTCGAAAGAGGCGCATCAGAAGTACGAGGGCACCGAGGGTGACAACAGCACGGCCTTGAAGGATCTCAACAAGGACATACCCGGGGGCTTTCAGGCTCCTGCCGCGACCCAGGGCGGGGCCACCACTGCGGAGTTCCGGACTCCCGCTTCGACCCAGGGCGGTGCGAACTTCCAGACTCCTACGTCGACTCAAGGCGGACTTGGCGGTGGGAGCTTTACGACTCCTGCCTCGACCCAAGGGGGACTGAATGGCGATGTGTTCCGGACTCCTGCCGCGACGCAGGGCGGGCCGGTCGAGGTCTAGCGTGCGCGGTGCGGGGTTGGAGCAGAGTATGAAGGTTGTCGCGAAGGCGGCTGTGCTTGGTCTGGCCGGGCTTGCGGCGGTTGGTGTGACGGGCTGCAACCGGGGCGGCGGGGCTGGCAGCGCGACGACTGTCGTCCAGCAGGGCGCTGCTGGTGCCGCAATCGCCACTTCTCCCAGTAGCTCCAGCGGAGCTACTGCGGGCGTTACTCCAATCAACGATCCGAAAGAGCTCTGCCATCAAGTTTTGGTGAAAACAAGAGGCTTAAGCAATGCGGTGCAGGCGTTTTGGAAGGTTGTCGCAGGCCGTAGCGGATGGTCGGACACAGACCTCGATGTGTCGGATGCTGTTTCACGGGTAGCGAAAGAGTCGGAGCAAGTGTTTCCATCTATAGATGGCATCGTCGGGAAGGGTGCTTCGGGTAAAATTGCGGATTCTTCGGAAAATTACCTGAGAACGCTAAAGATATTTTCTAATGCCATAACTGAGCAGCAAGATTCCAGTGCTCTCAATTCTGCTGCAAGTAATTTCGGGCATGCTAAAGATGCGCTGACAAGCGATTGTAATGCTACTGGGTGATTTCCGCCCAGGCATTGGTCGCTTGGAGGCTGGGGGTGCGGGGTGTTGATGTGGTGCGTATACTGATGGGGATCGTTTGGCAGTGCGCCCGATTGGGCGACTGGAGGCGTGAAACTGCAGGTCCGAGAATTGACTGAGAAAGCTAAGGAGCAGGGTATGAAGGTTGTCGCGAAGGCGGCTGTGCTTGGTCTGGCTGGGCTGACGGCGTTCGGGGCCGCTGGCTGCAACCGGGGCGGCAGTGGTGGCGGCACGACGACCATCATTCAACAGGGGGGCGCGGCGGTGGCTTCCTCCAGCGGCTCTAGCCCAGGTCCTGCGAGCGTCGGTCCAATTAACGACTCGAAAGAACTTTGCCACCAGGTTTTGTTGAAAACTAGGGGCTTGAGCAATGCATTGAGCTCATTCTGGAAGATCACCTCCAATCGTGACGGCTGGTCGTACACGGATTCCGATTTGGGTGATGTTGTTTCTCGTGTGGAAAAGGAATTCGAGCAAGCTTTTCCAGCATTGGATGGTATTGTCGGGAAGGGTGTCTCTGTCGATATATTTGATGCGGCGAATAATTATTTAAAAACAATCAAATCTTTTTCGACTGCAATAACCGAACAGCAGCATAATGATAAACTGAATCCTGCTGCGAGTGATTTTGGACATGCGAAAGATAAACTGAGTGATGTTTGTAGCGCGACTGGCTAATTATTCATCATTCCGGTTATGTGACCATTAGGTAGGAGGGTATTTATAATGGCTGCACCGCAACCTGATTTCGGCATTCTGAATGATGTCATCAAGCCGCATTGGCCTGATGCGGACGAGGCCGTCTTGGCGCAAGAGGCTGATCTGAAAAAAGGCCTGCTGGGGGGCATCCAGAGCCTGCTTGATCTGATCGACTCGGATGTCTATGGTTTGAAGAAGCAGGCGGTGTCGGGCTCGGACTCCGAGCAGGGGGTCACCGAGGAGCAGCAGAAATACCTCTCGCTCAAAGAGAACTGGCTCGGTCAGATGAAGAGCCAGGCCGGTTTTGAGAAGATGACTGCGTCTAATGTGAAAGACGCTCGTGGGCAGATATCGAAGACGGCGACCGATGCTCTGGCGCAGATCGCTCAACTGCAGAAGGCGCAGGCAAACCAAAGTTTAGCTAGCCAGTTTAAGGATTTTTTTGGGGTCACGGACTCGCAGGCCGAGCTTGAGGCGCAGATCTCGAAGATCAAGGGCCAAGCGGGGAAGTCAGCTGAAAGCCAGCAGTCCGATATGAAAGGCTTTAACGACGGCCTGTACACGGGGAGTCTGTATACCCCTGTATCTATTAGTTCCGGGGATGCAGATTTCCAGAAGCAAGCCTTGGCTCAAGGTGACACCAACCTCTTCCAGCAGGTAAGCAGGAATGAGAGTGCTCCTGCTAATTTTCAGCAGGCAAACAAGGCTGAGAGCACATCTAATTTTCAGCAGGCAAACAAGGCTGAGAGCACATCTAATTTTCAGCAGGCAAACAAGGCTGAGAGCCAGGCTGATCTGCAACAAGCAGCGGCTCAGCAAGGCGGCGGCGGTGGTTCTGGCGGTGCTGGTGGTCAAGGCGGTGGTTCCGGCGGTGGTTCCGGTGGTGGCGCTGGCGGTAAAGGCGGTGGCTCGGGTGCTGGTGGTGCTTCGACCGGTCTTCAGTCGGGCGCGGCGCTCGCGGAGCATGCGGGAGCTGGGCATGCTGAGGCCTCGAAGATCAGTGGCGCCGAGGGCGGCGGTCGCGGGGGCATAGGCGCTCCGTCTATTGGCGGCATCGGTGGCGGTCCTGCTGCTGGTGGTGCTGGCGGCGGTCCTGCGCGTATTGGCGGCATCGGCGGCGGTCCTGGTGGTGGCGGGGAGGCTTCTCGGACTGGCGCGCAGGGCGCGTCGGCGGTGGAGAAGTCGTCGGGCTCGGGCTCGTCGTCTGGTTCGGGTTCGCAGCAGGGCTCTGGTTTGAGCCGTGGCGGCGCTGGTGCGGGCGCTGGCGCTGCTGGTGCGGCGACGCATTCGCAGTCGGCGCAGCAGGGCGCGCTCCGCGACGCGATGAAGGGCGACACCGCTGGCGGGGCTTCGGGCACGGGGCGGCATTTGGACCAGCAGAACCAGGCGTTGGGCACGGCGAAGGTGACGGACTTGTCGCCGACGGCGTTGCAGTCCGCGCACGGGGAGACGGCGAAGGTGGCCTCGGCGTTCTCGGGTTTGGAGGGCATGATTGCCTCGACGCACCCGGCGGCGGGCGCGCCTCAGCTCGCGAGCTGGATCGTCACGGGCGGCACCGTGGAGGGCGCGCGGCGCGCGGGCTTCCTCGCGGACGGGGTGACCTGGGGCTGGGTGCCCCAGCCGCCGTTCCAGCACACGGGCCTGGACGGGTTGGTGTTCTTGTTCGAGGACATGCGTGTGGCGCCGAACCCGCAGTCGGGGGTGTTCCGCCCGGTGGCGGCGCGGGTGACCACGACGGGCTGGCTGGGCGAGATCGACCCGGCGATGCGATTGCCGGAGGGCACGCGGATCCTGGACCGCTCGACGGCCCCGGCCGCGACGGACCATGTGACCGACACGGGCCTGCTCGCGCGGGGCCTGGCGCGGTGGCTGCTGGAGAGCGGCCTGGACGGGGACGCCTCGTGGCGGCTGGTCGCGGTCTGCTTCCTTGCGGAGCCGGACGCGGAGACGGTGGACGGCTTGCTGCGCCTGCTGCACCCGGTGGAGTCGTATTGGGAGGGCCGCCCCGGCTACGAGGCGAACGTGCCGCAGGCCGCGGTGGCGGACGCGCAGACGCTTTCCTCGGAGGAGCTGGAGGTCAAGGCGAAGGACCCGTTGCGGCACGCGACGGATGTGGCGCGCTTGGCCCCGGACGGCCTGTACGACCCGACGGGCCTGCCCGCGAAGGAGGCCGAGTGGTACCGCAAGTCGGCGGAGCGCGCGCAGAAGCCGCAGTTGACGAACGCCCGGTGGAAACAGGAGCTGGACCAGTACCTGCGCGAAGAGCGCGGCGGCGGCTCGGCGAACTGGTAGGAGGGGCGAGATGACGCATCCGTTGCAGCTCGCGAGCCCGGTGCTCGCGTCGGCGGTGGGCTCGGTGGCGAAGGAGAAGGCCCCGTCTGTGGTCGCCGCGCTGGCGCGGGAGGGCGTGTCGAGCACCTCCGCGTACACGCAGGGGCCGGTGTGGGGGCCGTTGTACGGGGCGCTGGCGAACAGCGGCGCGGACGTGAACAGCGCGGAGTTCCGCACCGCCCGCGAGGCCGCGCAGGGCGAGCTGCGCTCGCACGAGATCGACGGGCTGGAGCTGCTCGCGCGCCTGGAGGGCCGCGTGGCGGCCAAGCCGGGCGAGCTGCCCCCGACCCGTGGCGAGTACGAGAACCACCGCAACCTCACCTGGCGCCTGCGCGCGATGCTGCTCGCGCTGGGCGACCCGTACCAGAGCCAGCTCCTCGACATCGCGCACTGCCTGCGCAACGGGGGCATGACCGAAGCCGACATCACCGGCAGGCTCTAGACTCGAAGCCATGCCGAACGCGTGGAGAGCAGCCGCGTCCTCGGTCGTCGCCGTGGCCGCCCTCGCCTCCTGCTCGCCCGCGCAGGCCCCGGCGGGGACGAGCATCACGGTGTTCGCCGCCGCGTCGCTGCAGAGGGTGTTCACCGAGCTCGGCGCGCAGTTCGAGGCGCAGCACCCGGGGACGCGCGTGACGTTCACCTTCGCCGGGTCGCCCACGCTTGTCGCGCAGCTCGACCAGGGCGCGAAGGGGGATGTGCTCGCTTCCGCCGACGAGGCGAACATGGCGCACGCCCAACAGAAGGGCCTGGTCCGCGACGTGCGGCTGTTCGCGTCGAACCATTTGGTGATCGCCACCGCGCCGGGCAACCCGAAACATATCGCGCGGCTCGCGGACCTCGCGGACCCCGCGCTGTCGGTGGTGGTCTGCGCGCCGCAGGTGCCCTGCGGGGCGCTGGCCGGGCGCGTCGAGGCCCAGGCGGGGGTGGCGGTCCCGGCGAAGAGCCAGGAGCCCTCGGTCACCGCCGTGCTGACGAAGGTGACTTCGGGCGAGGCGGACGCGGGCCTGGTGTACAGCACGGACGCGAGCGCGGCGGGGGAGCGGGCGACGACGGTGCCGATCCCGGAGGGGGACTCGCTCGCGACGAAGTACCCCATCGCGGTGCTCTCCCAAGCACAGGAGCAATCCCGCGCCGAGGCGGCGCGGCAGTTCGTGGGCCTGGTGCTCGGCCCGCAGGGCCAGGAGGCGTTGGCGAAGGCGGGCTTTGGCGCGCCGTGAGCACGCGGGCGCGCCCGCGCCGCTGCTCCTGCCCGCCGCGTTGGGCCTCGCGCTGGTCACCCTGCCGGTGCTGTGCCTGCCGCGCGGCGTCCCGCTCGCGGCGCTGCCCGCGCTGGCGCGCTCGTCGGCCGCCCGGGAGGCGCTGCGGCTGTCGCTGGCCACCACGGTCTGCGCCACCGCGCTGGTGGTGCTGGTGGGCGCGCCGCTCGCGTTGGCGCTGGCGCGCTCCGCCCTGCCGGGCAAAGGCGTCCTGCGCGGGGCGCTGCTGGTGCCGCTGACTCTGCCGCCGGTGGTCGGGGGCATGGCGTTGTTGTCGGCGTTCGGCAGGCGGGGCCTGGTCGGGCGGTGGCTCGACGGCATGGGGGTCCAGATCGCGTTCTCGACCACGGCGGTCGTCCTCGCGCAGGCCTTCGTGGCGCTGCCGTTCTTCGCGCTCGCGTTCGCGGGCGCGCTCACGGCGGCGGGCGAGGCGCCCGAGCGCGCCGCCGCCGCGCTCGGCGCGAGCCCGTGGCAGGTGCTGTGGCGGGTGACGCTGCCGAGGATGCGCCTCGCGATTGTCTCCGCGACGGCTCTCGCCTTTGCCCGCGCGCTCGGGGAGTTCGGCGCGACGCTGACGTTCGCGGGCAGCTTCCAGGGGGTCACCCGGACCTTGCCGTTGGAGGTGTACCTGGAGCAGGAGGTCGACCCGGCCGCCGCGCAGGCGCTCTCCTTGGCGTTCCTCGCCGTCGCGGTCGGGCTGGTGCTGGTCACGCTGTGGGCGGGGCGCAGTCGCCCCGGACAGGACCCGGTCGCATGAGCGCCGCGTCCGCGCTGGCGGTCGACGTGGCGCACGAGGGCCGGGGCGTCGAGGCCGCGTTCGAGGTCCCCGCCGGGGGGTGCGCCGCCGTGGTCGGGCCGAACGGCGCGGGCAAGTCGAGCCTGCTCGCGATGGTCTCGGGCTCGCTGCGCCCGACGCGGGGCCGGGTGCTGGTCGGGGGGCGCGATGTGGCCGCCCTGCCGGTGTGGCGGCGCAAGGTCGCGCTCCTCGCGCAGCGGGCCGTGCTGTTCGAGCATCTGGACGTGCTGGACAATGTGGCGTTCGCCCCGAGGGTCGCGGGGCTGGGCGCGGCGCGGTCGCGGGCGCTGGCGCGCCAGTGGCTGGCGAGGGTCGGCGCGTCCGAATGGGCACGGCGCCGCCCGCACGAGCTCTCCGGCGGGCAGGCGCAGCGCGTCGCGCTGGCGCAGGCGCTCGCCGCCGAGCCGGACGTGCTGCTGTTGGACGAGCCGTTCGCGGCGGTGGACGTGCCCGCCGCCGCCGAGCTGCGGGCACTTGCGCGCGGGCTGCTCGCCGGGCAGACCTGCGTCTTGGTGACGCACGACTACGCCGATGTGGCGACGCTCGCGGACGTCGTCGTGGTCCTCGACGCGGGCCGGGTGGCGCAGACGACCGGCCCCGAGGGGCTCGCGGCAGACCCGGCCACCGAGTTCGCGGCCCGGCTCGTGGGGCTGAACCGGGTCGGCTCCGCGTTGTTCCCGCCGACGGCGGCCTCGGTGGTGCTCGACCCCGGGGCCCCGGCGCGGTACCGGGGCGAGGTCGTCGGCGTCGTCTCGCACGGGGAGGGCCTGCGGGCGCTGTGCCGCGTCGAGGAGTGCGTGGTCGAGGTCCAGGTGGGCCGCGAGCTGGCGCAGCGGCTGGAGCCGGGGACCCCGGTCGGCGTCTCGGTCGAGGAGGATTGGTCGCGATGAAGGTCCGAACCCGGCTCCGCAGGGCTGCGGCGTTCGCCGCCGTGCTGCTCAGCGGCGCGGCCTGCGCCGTGCCGCCTGCTCCACCGCCGCCGCGCCCGCCGCAGGCGGCCCAGCCCGAGCCTGCGCCGTTCGACCCGGAACCCGTCGCGTGGGGGCCGTGCGGGGAGGGGGTCGCCCAGCCGGGGGAGCGCTTCGTGCTGGACTGCGCCAGTGTCGCGGTCCCGCTCGACTACGGCCGCCCCGACGGGAGGAGGATCGCGGTCGCGATCTCCCGCACCCGCGCCAAGGCGGCGCACGACCCGCTCGGGCCGCTCTTCGTGAACCCCGGCGGGCCGGGCTCGCCGGGGCTGTCCACCGGCCCGCATCTCGCGGCCGAGATGCCGCCCGAGGTGGCAGACCGGTTCGACGTCATCGGCTTCGACCCGCGCGGGACCGGCCGCTCGGGGCAGGCCCTCTGTGTGGACGCGGCGGCGATCGACCGGCTCGCCGCACTGCCCGACCTGCGCCAGCCCGGCGCGGCGGAGCGGGCCGAGGCGGCGCAGCGCGCCGTCAACCAGGGCTGCGTCGCGGCGCTCGGCCCGGCCGCCGCGCACGACGGCACGGAGGAGGCCGCCCGCGACATGGAGTCCGTGCGGCGCGCGCTCGGCGCCCCGCAGATCAGCTACCTCGGCTTCTCCTACGGCACGTTCCTCGGCGCGGTGTACGCGCACCTCTACCCCGGCGCGGTGCGGGCCATGGCGCTCGACTCGCCGGTGGACTTCACCCGCCCGAGGGCAGAGTTCTTCGACGGGGTCGTCGCCTCGTCGGACGAGGTCTTCGACCAGTTCGCCACGTGGGCCGCGCGCAGTCCGCAGGCCGCGCGGCTCGCGGACCTGCGCCCCCGCCTCGCCGCGCTCGTCGCGCGGAACCCGCGCGCGGTCGACGTGCGCGACATTTTCGGCAAGCTCCGCCGCTACGAGCAGTGGCCGCAGCTCGCCGACGTCCTGGTCCGCGCCCTCGACGGCCTGCCCCCGGCTCCGCCGAAGCCGCCGAGCCTGCCGGGGGCCAGCGCGCTCCGGGCCGTCTGGTGCGACGACCAGCCCGCCGCCCTGCGCGTCGACGCGGCGACGGCGGCCCGCCTCGCGGGCGAATGGTCCGAGCGCAGCCCGATCTTCGGCGCCTCGTTCGCGAACCAGAGCTTCCCCGGCCTCCTCGACTGCGCGGGATGGCCCGAGCCCGCGCGGCCCGCGGCCTCCATCGACGCGACCGGCTCCGCCCCGCTGCTCGTCGTGAGCGGCCTGCACGACCCGAACACCCCGCACAGCTGGGCGGAGGCGTTCGTCGCCGCGACCAAGACGGGGGTCCTTTTGAGCACCGCGCGCCCCGGCCACGCGCAATACCTCGGACAGGACGTCGCCGAGGGGTGTTTGAACCGGGGAGTCGAGGAGTATTTGACCGCCCTGCGGCTGCCCGCGCCGGGCACGGTGTGCCCGATCGACGGGTAGCCGCAGGCGCCGGGCTCAGCGGTGCTGGGTTTACCGATACTGGGTTTACCGATACTGGGTTTATCGGTATTCGGGCCGGAGGGTGTCCCCGAACGCGGCGAGCGGGATATGGGTCGTGAACGCCCCCGCGTTCACCGGGCCGACGCGCTCCTCGGGGAGGTAGACGACCAGCTCCGTCGGGGTCAACGCGAACGTCGTGTACGTTCCCGTGTTGTAGCCGTTGCCGATGGAGAGCTGGTCGAGGCGGGCGTTCTTTGGGGCGTATCGCAGCACCAGCGGGGTGATGGCGCTCTGCAGGTTCGTCCCGGCTTTGAACACGTCCCCGATCGCGAGCCTGCGGTGCTCGGCCAAGTCGAACGTCATCGTCAGATACGCGTCGTTGGGGTGCGCGCCCCCCAGGTCGGCCAGCTCGTGGAACACGAGGCTCTGCACCGAGGCGGAGTGCTGGTGCTTCTGGTGCTCGAAGATGTCGGCGGAGGCCAGGCTCTGCGGCGCCGAGGAGATCGACGAGCGCAGCGCCGAGACCCGCCCCTTGATGAACGCGGCGAGCTGGGACTCGGCCCACGCGTCGCCGAGCAGGTCCTCCGGCACCGGGCTGCTGTAGCTGATCGCCCGGTCGGCGGACAGGTTCTCTTGGAACTCGCAGCGCGGCTCCTGGGTCTGGCGCGGGTACTGGCCATGCTCGCGCCACGTCCCGCCCGCCGCCGCGCACACGCCTGCCTGGTCGGCGGAGGCCGGGGCGGCCGCGAGCCCGCCGAACGCCCCCGCCGCGAGCAGCGCGCAGACGAGCAGGCGCATGCCGGTCAGCGCTGCGCGGGCGCCAACGGCCGGAACGGCGTGACGCCTGTGGTCGGCGCGGGCGCGGTCGGCTTCGGCACAGTGGTCCCCGGAGGGGTGGTGGCGACAGGAGGGGTGAGGCTCGTCGGAGCGGTCGTCTCGGGAGTGGCGGTGGCCGTCGGAGCCTGCACCGTCGTCGAGGTCAGCGCGGAGCCGTCGGGCGGCACGGGCGCGGGGTTGTCGGGCTGGACGACGACCACGGGGGAGGAGGACGAGGACAGCGTGAAGGTCTGCGTGAGCTTCTGCGTCACCGGCTGCCTGCTCCCCTTGGTGAACGCGGCCTCCGTGAAGACGACCGTCCGCGCGGTGCCCGCAGGCTGCTCCTCGTAGGTGACGCCGACGGCGACCTCGCTCTGGTCTCCCGCGATCTGCCCCTGGTAGTGCTTGATCCGCGTGCTGATGTACGTCGCCAGCTGTTTGCTCGCCGCCGGGTCGTCCGCCACGTCGGACGGATACTCGAACTGCAGCTGCAGCAGCGAGCTGCCCGACGACTCGGGGGTCAGCTCGCACGCCGCGCGCCCGGTGATCTGGATGAACTCGCTGCGGTCGGACCACAGGCCGTCGAGGCCCGCGCAGACGCCCGCCCGGTCGGCCTGCGCGGGGGCTGTCGCCAGTCCGCCCGCGGCGGCGGCCACGATCACTGCTGTCACTGCTCTATGCGTCGTTGCTCTAGGCTGCATAGCCCGCTACGGTACCCGGCTCACCTGTGTGTTCGCTGGACGGCTCCGTGCTGGACGGGTGGCCGGAGGGTCAATGCTCGTAGGGGTCCTGCGGGGCGGGGACGGGCTCGACGTCGACGACGCGGACCGTCGGGACGTTGTCCGGGTCTTCCCGGACGCTGCCGGGCACGTACGTCCCGACCACGCGGACCCATTGCTTGTCCGCCAAGTCCTGCGCCGCGAGGCTTGCCCCGGAGCCGGCCGGGAGGTCGAGCTTGACCACCGCCGCGCGCGCGTCCGCGACGCAGCACCAGATGAACACCCTCGCCAAGTACAGCCCGTCGGGAAGCTTGCGGACGAATCCGACGAGCGTGACCGACGCGCCGTCCAGCGTCCCCGGCGCGTTGATCGCGCGGCCGACCAGGTCCAGCAGCTTCAGCTGTGGCCTGCCGGGCGGCAGCGGGGGGAAGTCGTGCGCGTCGGACGCGGCTGTCTCGGCGATCGCGGGACGCTGGTCCACCGTCAAGACCGGCGGCGGCGCGAAGAGCAGCACCAGCGCCGGGACCATCAAGAGCCACCCCATGCGGGTCGAGTGCTGGTGCCCGTGGGCAGGCTCGCGCTGCGGGCCCGAGCGGAAGCTGCGCACGATGAGCGCCACGGCCAACACGACGGCCGCCGCCCCCGCCGCCGTGAGCCACGGCCCCATCGAGGGCTTCACATACCGCGCGTACATCCCGTTGAGCGAGATCTTGACCAGGGCGCCGCCGACGAGCAGCAGGATCAGGTGCTGGGTCTCGCGCCGCATCGTCACCGACCTCCCCCGAACACCACGAGGCCCGTCGCGGTCGCCAGCGCGACCGCCGTCGCGAAGACGACCGCGTCGAGGCGCAGCGTGAATTTCGCCCCGAACAGCCCCACGTGCATCGCGACGAGTTTGAGGTCCACCATCGGGCTCACCACCAGGAACACCAGCTGCGCGGTCGACGGCATCGTGGTGAAGCTCGCCGCGACGAACGCGTCCGCCTCCGAGCAGACCGAGAGCACCACCGCGAACACGGCCATCGCCGCCACCGCAGGGACGAGGTTCCCGCCGAGCGCCACGAGCCACGAGGCGGGGACGAGGACGTGGGCGACCGCCGCGAATCCGGCTCCGACCACGAGGAACGAACCCGACGAGAGCAGGTCGGCCTGGGCCGCCTCGAGGAACCGGTCGAGGCGCGAGCCCCCGCCGCCGTGGTCGTGCCCGTCGCGCGCGGCCCCGTGCGCGGGCTGCCCGTCCGCGTCCTTCTTCACGAAAGCGAGCCCGACCAGCCACGCAACGAGGAGAGAGGCCCCGAACCTGGCCAGGGCCATCTGCGGGCGGTCGGGGAACGCCACCAGCGTCGCCGCGATCACCACGGGGTTGATGGCGGGGGCGGCGAGCAAGAACGCGATCGCGGCGCCTCGCCCCGTCCCCGAGGCGAGCATCCGCCCCGCGATCGGCGCGGACGCGCACTCGCAGGCGGGCAGCCCGATCCCGGCGAGGCCCGCCGCCAGCACCCGCGCGTTCTGCCGAGCGGGGAGCAGCTCGCGCAGCCGGTCGCCCGGCAGCAGCGCCGCGATCAACGCGCTCACCACCACGCCCAATGCGACGAAAGGGACCGCCTGGACGAAGATTCCGGAGAACACAGTGGCCGCCGTCGACAGCGCGGGGTGCGCCTCGAACGCCCCGGACACCTGCTCGGCGAAGACGACGAACACCAGCAGCACGGCGGTGAACACCCAGACCGACGAGAGGCGGACGGAGCTGGCTCGGGCGGGCACGACCGCCAGGGTAGCAACTCGAACGGGCAGGCGCAGAGGCTCTACACTGTTGGACGTGCGAAAAGCCTGGCGTCGGTTCGCGAGCAGATGTGTGGCCTCAGCGGCCCCGTTGGCCATTGTGGCGAGCGGCGTCCTCACCGCGTGCGAGGAGAGCAAGCCTGCTTCGCCGCCGCCCCGCCCCGCCCCGCCCGTCACGGCGACGACCACGACGACCCCGTTGGCGAGCCTGCCGCCCGGCACGAAGCTCCCCGCCGACGCGGCCGCTGCCGCGTGGAAGGGCCTCCTGCCCCCCGGCGCGGACGCGACGCTCATCCGGTACCGCTCCACCTCGGGGATCGACGGCTCGGCGACCGACGTCGGCGCCGTGGTCCTCACGCCCGCGGGCCCCGCGCCGGAGGGCGGCTGGCCCATCGTCACCGTCGGCCACGGCCTGACCGGCACGGCGGCGGGCTGCGGCCCCGCCGAGCACCCCGAGCTCGCCAGCATCTCGGCGCGGATCGTCCCCTTGGTGAAAGCGGGCTACCTCGTCGTGATGAGCGACTACCAGGGGCTCTCCGGCTCGGGGACGCACCCGTTCCTCGACCCGAAGACCGCCGCGTACAACCTGATCGACGCGGTCGCCGCCGCGCGCCAGCTCGTCCCCCAGCACTCCAACAAATGGGCGGCCCTCGGCCACTCCCAGGGCGGGCAGGCCGCGTGGGCCGCGTTGGAGCACGCGAAGGAGTACGGGAAGTCGTTCCAGTTCGTCGGGGCCGTGGCGCTCGCCCCCGCCGTGCAGGACACGGAGTTCCTGGACGCGGCGCTGGCGGGCCAGCTGAGCAAGGGCCAAGAGTCGGTGTTCCCCGCGCTGATCGCCGGCTATCTCGCGAAACACCCCGAAGGCAAGTGGGAGGACTTCCTCTCCGGGGCCCTGCTCGACAACCACGAGGCCTTCACCTCCTGCGCGCCGGAAAATCTGGGGCGCCGGGCCGAGCTCACCGCCCAGATCGCCCCGTCCGACGCCGTGCCCGCCACGCCGGAGGCGCAGGCGAAGCTCCGTAGCTGGCTCGAAGAGATCGAGCTGCCGAAGACAGCGGGGGACGGGCCGCTCCTGGTGGTGCAGGGCGCGAACGACGAGCTGGTCCGGCCCGAATGGGTCAAGGAGGCGGTGCAGCAGGGCTGCAAGCTCGGCCTTCGCGTGCAGGAGATCGTGCGGCCGGGCCAAGGCCACGGCGTCGAGGACGACAAAGATGTGCTCGACTGGCTCGCCGCCCGGTTCGCCGGAGACCAGCAGGCGCCCAGCAGCTGCGAGTGAGCGAATGACCGGTTGCGGGCGGGGCCGTCGCGAGTAGGGTGGGGATCATGCGCCTCGCCCATTTCGGCCAGTCCTGCGTCCTCGTCGAGCACGCCGGGACGAAAGTCCTCATCGATCCGGGCTCCTTCTCGCACGGCTTCGAGGGGATTTCGGGGCTCGACGCGGTCCTCGTCACCCATCAGCACGCCGACCATGTGGACCAGGCCAGGCTCGCGCCGCTTCTGGAGCTCAACCCACAGGCCTCGCTCGTCACGGACGCGCAGACCCAGGCGATCCTCGGCGGCAGCTGGCAGCAGGTCGCGCCGGGCGACTCGTTCGTGGCGGGCGCGCTCACAGTGCGCGTGGTGGGCGGCAAGCACGCGGTCCTCGTCCCGGACGTCCCCGTGGTGGACAACCTCGGCTTCATCTTCGGCGACGAGTCCGAGCCCGACCTCTTCTACCACCCCGGCGACGCCCTGCATGTGCCCGAGACCAGCCCGCAGGTGCTCGCGGTGCCGACGGGCGGCCCGTGGATGACCCTCGCCAACGGGATCGACTTCCTGCGCGCGGTGAACGCGCGCCTCGCGGTGCCGGTGCACGCCGAGACGGAGCGTTTCCCGCAGCTGTACACCGACCGCTACGCCCAATACGGCCCTGCCGGGGCGGAATTCCAGATCTTGCCCCGCGAGGACGGCGTCGAGGTCGCCTGACCGGTTTCGAGCAGACCTGATTCGAGCAGAGGAGCAGAGCCATGAGCGCAGACCCCGCGTACACCAGTCGGCTCGACTTGCAGTTCAACGCGCCCGCGCGGCTCGGCGACACGAGCATCGAAGCCGACGACGTGGCCCGGCACATCCATGACGAGCTCATGCTCGACGGCTCCTCCCGGTTGAACCTCGCGACGTTCGTGAGCACGTGGATGGAGCCGCAGGCCCGGTCGCTCATGGCCGAGGCATTCGACAAGAACATGATCGACAAGGACGAGTACCCCGCGACCGCCGCCATCGAGACGCGGTGCGTGTCCATGGTCGCCGACCTCTTCCACGCACCGGGGCTCGACCCCGCCGACGCGGCGAGCGCGACCGGGGTGTCCACCATCGGGTCCAGCGAGGCCGTGATGCTCGGCGGCCTCGCCCTGAAATGGCGGTGGCGCCTCGCCCGGCAGGCGGCGGGCAAGGACACGTCGCGGCCGAACCTGGTCCTCGGGTCGAACGTGCAGGTGGTGTGGGAGAAGTTCTGCCGCTACTTCGACGTGGAGCCCCGGTACCTGCCGATGGCCCCCGACCGCTACACCATCACCGCCGAGCAGGTCGTCGGCGCGGTGGACGAGAACACCATCGGCGTCGTCGCGATCCTCGGCACCACCTTCACCGGGGAGTTCGAGCCGGTCGCGGAGATCGCCGAGGCCCTCGACGCGCTCGCGGCCTCGGGCGGCCCGGACGTCGACATCCACGTCGACGCGGCGAGCGGCGGTTTCGTCGCGCCCTTCCTGCACCCGGAGCTGCGCTGGGACTTCCGGCTGCCGAGGGTCGCGTCGATCAACGTCTCCGGGCACAAGTACGGGCTCACCTACCCCGGGGTCGGGTTCGTGGTGTGGCGGGATCGGGGCCGGCTGCCCGAGGAGCTGGTCTTCCGGGTCTCCTACCTCGGCGGGGACATGCCGACGTTCACGCTCAACTTCTCCCGGCCCGGCAACCAGGTGATCGGGCAGTACTACAACTTCCTGCGGCTCGGGCGGGAGGGCTACGCGAAGGTCATGGGCGCGTTGCAGCGCATCGCCCGATGGATCGCCGACGAGCTCGGGAAGCTGCCGGGGGTGCGGGTGGTCGCCGACGGGTCCGCGATCCCCGTGGTCGCGTTCGCCCTGGCGGACGACCTGGGGTTCGACGTCCACGAGCTGTCGCACGCGTTGCGCGCGGAGGGGTGGCAGGTGCCCGCCTACCCGATGCCCGACGGCGCGGAGGGGCTTTCGGTGCTGCGGATCGTCATTCGCGAGGGGTTCAGCGGCGAACTCGCCCAAGCGCTGGTCAAGAGCATCTCGACCGCGATGGGCGAGCTGGCCCAGGGCGGGCAGAAGCCGAGGAGGCACTTCGCGCACTAGTGCGCGAACGGCTAGCCCTGCGCGCACTAGTGCGCGAACGGCGGCAGAATTACCAGCCGACTCACAGCTCGCAGTGACCGAAACCACAATGTTCGGCTCGTACATTCATCCTTACCTCTCACAAAGGAGTCAGAGATGAAGAGCAAAATCGCCGCGTTATTCTTCGCCGTCGCCGCGCCGGTCGGAGCCTTGATGGCGCCTGCTGTGGCGCAAGCGTCCCCGACGGCCCCGCATTCGGACACCATCCGCCCCGCCCCGGACTACCGCTGGTGCCCCGGTTGGCAATGGGACAACCGGTGGGGCCACAACTGGGACTGGGGCCGCTGCCATGACGACCGCTGGCGCTACGACCGAGGCTGGCACCGGCATGACGAGTGGGGCGGCCGGGACTGGGACCACGACAGGGACTGGGACCGCCGGGACGGCGATTGGGACCGCGACAGGGACCATGACAGAGGCTGGGACCGGGACGACAACGGAGTCTGGTTCCATATCGGCCTGTGACGCACGCGGCGCCTCCTTGGCAGCGCACTAGCGGCGAATCGCAAGGCTCTCCGGAGAGCCGCGCCAATCGCGGCGGCTTTGTTCAGGCGAGGCGGCCGCCCCACCGCTGCGGCCCGCCTGCCCAACCGCCGCCGGCCCGTCGAACACTGACCCGTCGAAGAGCGACAGCCCCCGCGCGAGCCCGCGCGGGGGCTGTCGCCGTTGCGGGGCCAGGTCTACCCTTGTTTTCGCGGCTCTGTGCTCGCAGTTCGCGGAAGGACGAGGGAAAGGAAGCCCCGACGTGACGCTCTTTGGTTCGGACGCCGTCATGGGCGAGCGTCCTTCGCGGCACGAGATCGCTCCTGGCGCCGTCCACCTTCCCGGTTGGCTGCCGATGTCCGATCAGGTCCGGCTGGGCGCCGCCTTCGAGGAGTGGGCGGGCGGCCCGGTCCCGGCGCGGGCGCCCTCGCTCCCCGGCGGGGGCCGAATGTCGGTGGAGACGGTCTGCCTCGGCTGGCACTGGCTGCCGTACCGGTACACGCGTACCGCCGACGACGTGAACGGCAGGCGGGTCCTGCCGTTCCCCGACTGGCTCGGCGGCCTCGCTCGGGCCGCCGTCCACAGCGCGCACGGCGCGCAGGCCGCCGAGCGCTACCGCCCGGACGCGGCGCTCGTCAACCGCTACCGAGAGGGCGCGAGCATGGGCATGCACCAGGACAAGGAGGAGCAGACCGCCGATCCGGTCGTCTCGTTCAGCGTCGGCGACAGCTGCGTGTTCCGCTTCGGCAACGCCGAGGGCCGGGGCAGGCCCTACACGGACGTCCGGCTCGACTCGGGCGACGCGTTCGTGTTCGGCGGGCCCTCGCGGTTCGCCCACCACGGCGTCCCGAAACTGTTCCCGCGCACCGCGCCCCACGGTTGCGGCCTGGTCGAGGGGCGGCTCAACATCACCGTGCGAGTCGTCGGGGCGGCGGGCTGACGAGGTTGTCTTTTGCGGAGCTGTCTTTTGAAACAGCTGTGGCCCCTGTCCGGGTTCGGACAGGGGCCACAGCTGTTTTCTCGTCTTACTCGCCGGAGATGAACGTCTCCAGCTGGGCGCGGGCGACGTCGTCGGGGAGCTGGCGCGGGGGGGACTTCATGAGGTACGCGCTGGCCGGGTAGACCGGGCCGCCGATGCCCCGGTCGAGGGCGATCTTCGCGGCGCGGACCGCGTCGATGATGATGCCCGCCGAGTTCGGCGAGTCCCAGACCTCCAGCTTGTACTCCAGGCTGAGCGGCACGTCGCCGAAGGCGCGGCCCTCGAGGCGCACGTACGCCCACTTGCGGTCGTCGAGCCACTCGACGTAGTCGGAGGGGCCGATGTGGACGTTGCGGTCGTGGATCTTGCCCGCCAGGGAGCCCGTCAGGTTGCTGGTGACGGCCTGGGTCTTGGAGACCTTCTTGGACTCGAGGCGCTCGCGTTCGAGCATGTTCTTGAAGTCCATGTTGCCGCCGACGTTGAGCTGGTACGTGCGGTCGAGGACGACGCCCCGGTCCTCGAAGAGCTTGGCCATCACGCGGTGGGTGATGGTGGCTCCGACCTGGCTCTTGATGTCGTCGCCGACGATCGGCACGCCTGCCTTCTCGAACTTCGCGGCCCACTCGGGGTCGGAGGCGATGAAGACGGGCAGGGCGTTCACGAACGCGACTCCGGCGTCGAGGGCGCACTGGGCGTAGAAGCGGTCCGCGTCCTCGGAGCCCACCGGCAGGTAGGAGACCAGCACGTCGACCTTCGCGGCCTTGAGGGCGGCGACCACGTCCACGCCCTCGCCGGGCGCCTCTTCGATGGTCATCTGGTAGTACTTGCCGAGTCCGTCGAGGGTGGGGCCGCGCAGGACGGGCACGTCGAGCGGCGGCACGTCGGAGATCTTGATGGTGTTGTTCTGGCTGGCGAAGATCGCCTCGGAGAGGTCGAAGCCCACCTTCTTCGCGTCCACGTCGAACGCGGCGACGAACTTCACGTCGCGCACGTGGTACGGGCCGAACTTCACATGCATCAGGCCGGGGACGGTCGCGTTCTCGTCGGCGTCCTTGTAGTAGTGCACGCCCTGGACCAGCGATGCGGCGCAGTTGCCAACGCCGACGATGGCGACCCGGACTTCGTTCACGTGCTCAGCGTTCACGTTCTCGGTCATGATTGGTGGCTTTCTCCTCGGATCTCAGCGGCGATGAGCTCGTTGAGCCATCCCACTTCGCGTTCAGTGGACTCCAGAGCCAGCTGTTGCAGCTGGGCGCTGTACCGGCGCAGGCCGGCGGTGGCTTTCGCCAAGGTGTCGCGCAGGGTGTCGCGTCGCTGCTCGACCTGCCGACGACGGCCCTCGAGGATGCGCATGCGCACCTCGGGCGTGGTGAAGCGGAAAAACGCCAACCGAAGGCCGAAGCCGTCGTCCGTGTAGTTCCGGGGGCCGGTGTCGCTCACCATCTCGATGAAGCGCTCCCGCCCTTCCGGGGTGATCTCGTAGACCCGTTTGGCGCGCTTGGTGCCGACCGGGGCGGCGCCGGCCCTGGCGCCCTTGGCCGAGGGCGGCGGCGTGCCGTCCTCTGAGCAGATCAAACCCTCCGCCTCAAGGCCCCGCAGCGCCGGGTACAGCGACCCGTACGAGAAGGCCCGGAACGGTCCAAGCAGCTCCTTGAGGTGCTTGCGCAGGTCGTAGCCGTGCATGGGGGAGTCATGGAGCAATCCGAGGATCGCCATCTCCAACATGTCCGGACCTTCCTGCTGCTTGTTTTTTTGGTTTGACCCATCTCGATGGTATATCGCGCCGATATAGCTGTCAATTTCGTGCGTGTAAGAATCAACCTGAAAGATGGCGGACCAACATGGCGCACCGACATGGGGGGCAAAGAGGCCGTCCGCTGAGCCTGGCGGGTCGATCCGGATCGACAGGAACTGGACAGGATTTCGACGTCGATCACGCAGCTGGGGCTTATGCTGCCCTGAGTTTTTGAGTCTAGCCTGGTAGTTGTCCGCAATGAGCGGAGTTATGACACCCCTGTCCAAGGAGGCTCGCAATGACCCAATCCTCTGAATCCCCCGAGCCGCAGGAACAGCCTGCGCCGGGTGCTGTCACCCATGTGACCACAAATCTGCCGCAATCGAACATCGGCTGGGCCGTGGCCTCGGTCGTGTTCTTCTGGCCCCTCGCGTTCAGCGCGTTCGCCAACGCGTGGAAGGTGTACCCGCTGTGGTCGGCGGGCGACGCCGAGGGCGCCGAGCAGGCGGCGGCGAAGACCAAGCTGCTCGGGAAGATCTCGCTCCTGATCGGCCTGGTGCTCATCTTCCTGTTCGTCGCGTTCCGGATCGCGGCGGCCTTCTGGTTCTGGCACCACGGCGGCGACGCGGGCCAGGGCGGCTGGGGCCACCACCACGGCGGCTGGGACCAGGGCGGCTGGGACCACCACCACGGCCACGGCGGCTGGGGCTATGACGGCGGCGACGGCGACGGCCCCGCGCAGTCGGCCCCGCCGGTGCAGCCCGCCCCGCCTGCGCAGCCTGTTCCCGTGCAGCCGGTTCCGCCCGTTCCGCCTGTGCAGCCCGCCCCGCGGATCTAATTGATCTCGCAGGCTCGTTGAGAAAACCCCCGGCCGCGTCGGCTTCCGGCGCGACCCGGACGGTTCTGCGCATGCCCTGGGCGGGTGCGGTGGCTCGTTGAGAAAACCCCCGGCCGCGTCGGCTTCCGACGCGACCGGGGGTTTTCGCATACCCTAGAAAGATGCGATCGCTCGCCCAGCCCCAACAGCACGTCGTGGAGTACGGCCTCCAGCGGCGCGCGAGGCTTGCCGACTACCAGGCGGGTTTGGTGGCGCGGGAGGAGATTTGCGACGCGGACCGCTTCCTGCTCCTGGCCGCGAAATTCCACGGCCAGGCGGGCACGACCCTCTGCCCGGTCTGCGCGAAAGAAAACCTGACCCACGTGTCGTGGGTGTTCGGCGACGCGCTCGGCCCGGCCTCCGGCTCCGCGAGGGGCGAGCACGAGCTCGCCCAGCTCTCGCTCGCCAGGGGCGAGTTCACCGTCCACGTCGTGGAGGTCTGCCGGGGCTGCTCGTGGAACTTCCTCATCCGCTCGTACGTGACCGGAGTTCCGAAGGCCAGGGCGAAGAGCAAGCGCGGGGCCTCGCGCTAGCCCGACATGTGAAGCCTGTGCGGTATCGACATTCGATGTAGTATCGAATTCGACGGCCGCCGCTCTCCGACGTGGCCGAACCGCGTTGGGAAGGACAGGACGGCATGCGCTCGATCTTCGTCTTGGCGTGCCTCGTCGGGTCTTGCGCCTGCGCCGGGCTCGCGACGGCCGCCCCGCAGGAGACGGGCGGCGACGGGCAGTGGTGCCCCGGCCAGCCGTGGCCGATGACTTGGGGGGTCAACTGGGACAGGGCGCATTGCCACGGCGTCGCGAAGCCGAACGACGCCAACACCGACCTGCACCCGACTCCCACGCCCGACCCCGGGCCGCCGTCCGACTACCCGCCGGGGCAGTACCCGCCGAACTATCCATGGGGCGAGCACTATCCCTACAACGCCAACCCCTACTACGGCTCGCCGTACCGGGGCCAGCACAACTGACCTCCGCCCCGCCTCGGGAGAGGCCTGGACGGCCCGGCATGATCGGCTGTAGCATGGAGCGGGGCGTTCCACGCGCTCTGACCAGCAGCGACACCTCCTAGGAAAGCAGGGCGCATCTCATGAAAACCATCACTGCGGCACTCTTCGCGGCCGCCCTCTCCGGGGCCGCCCTCGCCGCCCCGTCCCCGGCCCTCGCCGCTCCCCCGCCCCTGCGCCAAGACCAGCAGTGGTGTCCGGGCCAGCAGTGGGACGAGGAATGGGGCGTCAACATGGACCGGAAGCACTGCCACAGCGTCGACCTCGGCGACGACGACCCCGACCTGGACGCAGGCGTCCCCAACCCCGACCTCGGCCAGGGGCTGCCGCCCAAGTACCAGGACGGCGACTACCCGCCGGACTACGACTGGAGCGAGCAGTACGGCGACGACCACGGCCACCACTGAGGCCGGTGCTTATAGAGTGACGGGGTGACCCGAGCCCCCTTCGTCAGCCCTTCGTCCGAGGTGGACGACGCGACGATTCGGGGCCGGGTCCTCCCGACATGGGAGAGCGCCGCCTTCGGCCAGCTCTCCCGATGGACGGGCGGGCCGTTCGGCTGGCACGGCGCGGTCGGCAGGCAGGCGTTCTTCACGCCGCTGCGCGTGCTGCTCTTCCTCGCCGTGGCCGGGCTGCTCCTCGGCTTCGGCTCGAAGGCCCCCTGCCTGGAGCAGCACGAGACGAAGCCGGGGCAGTACGAAGTGCTCTGGGGCGGCCACAACGAGTACGCGCGCGCCTGCTACACCGACATCGTGCCGCTGTACGGCTCGGAGGGGTTCGACAAGGGCTTCGCGCCGTACCGCGACCACCGCCCGGACGGGCATTGGATGGAGTACCCGGTGCTGCTCGGCTATTTCCAATACGCGGCCGCAGGCGCGGCGCACGCGTGGTCGGCGGGAGCCGCGCACGGGGCGCTGCCGCCCCTCGCGCCCGCGCTGGTCTTTTTCGCGGTCTGCGCGCTGGCGATCGCGGCGGCCTGGCTCGTCGTCGTGTGGGCGAGCGCGAAGCTCGCCGGGGACCGGGTGTGGGACGTGTGGCTCGTGGCCCTCAGCCCGGTGGTCTTCGTGCAGGCCTTCACGAACTTCGACGGGCTCGGCGTCGCGTTCCTCATGGCGGCGTTGCTCGCCTGGCGCAAGAACGCGCCGCTGCTCGTCGGGCTCCTGGCGGGCTTGGGCGCGGCGGTCAAGCTCTTCCCGGTCCTGTTGTTCTTCCCGCTGCTCTTGGTCGCGTGGCGGGACAAGCGGCTGGGGGACTGGGGCAAGGCGCTCCTCGCCGCGGCAGGGGCGCTGGTCGCGGTGAACTTCCCGGTCGCGTATCTCTACCGGGACGGCTGGGCCGAGTTCTTCACGTTCAACAAGGACCGCTCCGCCCAAGAGGGCTCGCTCATCTACCTGGTGTTCGACTACGTCCGCGTCCGATTGCAGGACGGCGCGGTCGGGCTCCTGCCGCCCGAGAAGGCGAACCTCGTCTCCTTTGGCGCGTTCGCGCTGCTCCTGGCCGGGATCGCCGCCGTGGCGCTCACCGCGCGCCGCGCGCCGACCCTCGAGCAGCTGATGTTCCTGACGATCACCGCGTTCCTCCTCACGAGCAAGGTGTGGAGCTCGCAGTACTCGCTGTGGCTGGTGCCGCTCGCGGTGCTCGCGTTCCCCCGCGTCTGGGCGCTGCTCGGCTGGATGGTCCTTGAGCTTTTGAACTGGCTCATGCGCGAGTGGTGGTTCTACCAGGGCTTCTCCGGCGGCGGGGATCCCACCGTCGAGCGGCTCTACCTCGTGCTGCTCGTCCTGCGCGACGGGGCGTTGGTCGCGATCTGCGCCGCGCTGGTCCAGTCTCTCTACCGCTCGGGCGGGGCCCTGGCGCAAGCCCGGGGCGCGGAGCCGGAGTTGGCAGAAGGGCCCGCCCTGGTCTACACTGGCCGACCGAACATATGAGATTCTCCTGACCCGGCCATCTCTTCTCTGTTTTGTCCGGCCGGGTTCGTTTAGACCGTAGGAGGTGATGGGGTTTCATGCGTCAATACGAGCTCATGCTCATCCTCGACCCGAACATCGATGAGCGTACCGTCGCCCCGGCGGTGGACAAGCTTCTTGGTGTCATTCGCGAAGAGGGCGGCGCCGTCGAGAAGGTCGACGTGTGGGGCCGCCGTCGGCTCGCGTACGCCATCGCCAAGCGCGCCGAGGGCATCTACGCCGTCGTCGACCTGAAGGCGCAGTCCTCGACTGTCTCCGAGTTGGACCGCCAGCTGCGGATCAACGAGACCGTCCTGCGCGCCAAAGTGCTCCGCAAAGACAAGTAACTCCCCAGGAGGGCGATATGGCAGGCGACACCGTCATCACCGTGGTCGGCAATTTGACGGCCGATCCGGAGCTGAGGTTCACCCCGACCGGGGCGGCCGTCGCGAACTTCACCGTCGCGTCCACGCCGAGGACCTTCGACCGCCAGAGCAATGAGTGGAAGGACGGCGAAGCGCTGTTCTTGCGCTGCAACATCTGGCGCGAGGCCGCCGAGAACGTGGCGGAGTCGCTCGCCAGGGGCACCAGGGTCATCGTGACCGGCAGGCTCAAGCAGCGCTCCTACGAGACCCGCGAGGGCGAGAAGCGGACCGTCGTCGAGCTCGAAGTCGACGAGATCGGCCCCTCGCTGCGCTACTCGACGGCGAAAGTGAACCGGGCGGCCCGAGGCGGCGGCAGCAGCGGCGGTGGCGGCGGAAGCCGCTCCGGCGGCTACGGCAACGACGACCCGTGGGCTTCCGCGCCCCCCGGCGACGACTACGCCGCGTCCCGCTCGGCGGGCGACGACGAGCCGCCGTTCTAGCCATCCGGTTTGCGGCCTGGGCCCGAGCCCGCCGCGACCGACACACAGCACAGAGACCAAGAACTTCAAGGAGCACGACATGCAGTTGATTTTGACGAAGCAGGTGGCGGGCCTCGGCGCGCCCGGCGACCTCGTGGAAGTGAAAGAGGGCTACGCCCGGAACTTCCTGCTGCCCCGCAAGCTGGCGATCACCGGCACCGCGTCCGCGCAGAAGCAGGCCGAGACCATCAAGGCCGTCGAGGCCCAGCGCAGCGCGCGGGCGAAGGCGCGCGCCGAGGAGCTGAAGGCGAAGCTCGCCTCGGTCAGCTCGGTGTCCGTCCCCGCGCGCGCGGGGACGACCGGCAAGCTCTTCGGCTCGGTGACCCCGGCGCAGGTCGCGGCCGCCATCTCCAACGCCGCAGGCGCGCAGGTGGCCGCCGACGACGTGCAGCTCGCCGCGCACCAGATCCGTTCCCTCGGCCAGTACGAGATCGAGGTCGACCTCGGCGCGGGCCTTGTTTCGAAGGTCAAGATCGACATCACCGCCGCCGCGTAGTCGACGGTGTGCGCCGCTGGGCGCTCGGGCAGCAGCTGCCCGAGCGCCCAGCGGCGTTTTCGGGCCGCGCGAGGCCTGTTGGCGCGGATCAGTCCCCGGAGCCGGGCGCGTTGTCCTCGAAGCCGCTGACCGAGCAGCTCACGCCGAGCGCCGCGCCCATGCCCGCGCGGGCCGTCTGCTCGGCGGCCCCGGGCGTCGGGCCTTGGCCGCTGCTGGACCGGGGCATTTGGACCGTGGTGGTCGTCATCGTCATGGTCGGCGTGCCGCTGCTGTAGTCCCAGCCCGTGCTGGGCTGGGACTGGGTGTCGAACCCGGTGCAGGTGGCGAAGTACGAGCCGTCCGCCCATGCGGGGCAGGGCGAGAGGAGCGCCGCGAGCCAGGGCGCGGCGAGCAGCAGGCGGGCCCGGGTCTTGGACGGCAGTGTCGTGCGCATACCAGGACGATACTCGCAAGAATCCTAGCGCTCGCGCCCGGCTGTCACAGTCTCTGGAACCTGATCTCGCTGAACCGCTCCACGGGCCGGTAGCCGAGCTTGCGGTAGATCGAGTTCGGCGCGGGGCTGGACTCGTCCGTGAACAGGACGACGCGTGCGGCGCCCGCCTCGTCGAGCGCCCACGAGGTGGCGGCCCCGGCCACCGCGATCCCGTAGCCGTTGCCCCGGAGCTCTTTCGGGACGAAGACCGGCCCGACGCGGGAGACCCCGGCGACGGGGCGGCGCGCGCCCGCGAACGCGACCGGCCTCCCCTCGTCCTCCCAGACGGCGAAGACGAGCTCCGGCCCGAGCAGGTTCGAGCGCAGGACCCGCGCCATCCGCTCGGGCGTGCTCCGCCTGCCGTAGTCCTCCTCCTCGTAGTCGAGGGTCCATCCGGCGAGCAGGTCGAGGTCCGCGAGCGTCGCGAGCCGCGCGGCGCCCCGGACGGCGGGCAGGGCGAGCCTGCCGAGCTCGTGCAGCAAGTTGTGGCGCGGCGGGGCGGGCTCCGCGCCCACCCGGCTCCGCCATGCCTCGGCGAACGCCTCGGCGACCTCGGCCGGGCCGTCCACCGCGACGAGGGAGGGGTCTGCGGCGGCATACGCCTCCACGACCGCCCCGACGTCGTCGAGCGACAGCGCGGAGAGCCGGAGCGGATCGGCTCGGTCGATCTGCAGCATCGCGCCGACGAGGGCGTCGTCCCTCCAGACCGTCAGCAGCAGGGACGGCGAGCCGCCCTGGGACAAGAACGCGGAGAGGGCGCTGAGGGCGAACGTGTGCCGCGCCGGGTCTGTCTCGTAGAGGCCTCTTGCCGCCGCCCAGAACTCGGCCACCCCGTTGTACGCCCGAACGACCACCACCAGGATCATGCCCGCCGAGCCCGGGGGCGTCAACAGCGCGGGCTTGGGGAAATCGCGGACGGCGCGGAAACTCCCGGCGCCATCCGTCTGCCACTTCGGTGGCCTGCGGTTGTCCAGAGCGGCCCAACACGCCGACAGGGCCATAGAGAAGACACGCCGAGACTTTTTTCATCCACAGGCTTTATACTTTCTCCACACCACTTGACCTGCTAAGAAATAGATTCTGTCTAACTTTGTCCACATTTCATCCACAGGCTGGGGGCAGTCGTGAACAACTTGTCCCGAACAAAGCGCAGTTGTCCACAGGCCCTGTGGACAACCAATCTTGACCGATGGGCTTTCGAGCCCTAGCGTGTCTTGGTCATCCCTCAGACGGGGTGCGCGCAGCGCAGCGGTCGTCAACGAAGTCGCCGTCCAACATTGTCAGTCCCCTCGGGTACACCGGTGGCGACGACACAGACACGAGAGCGAGGACTGAGGATGGCCGTGGGCGGTTCGCTAGAACGCATAGGCCTTGCGCGCTCGGAGGAGCCGCCACGGGACGAGTGGCAGGACGCAGGCCGCCAGCCCCCGCAGGACGTCGCCGCCGAGCAGTCCGTCCTCGGCGGGATGCTCTTGTCCAAGGACGCGATCGCAGACGTGCTGGAGGAGCTCAAAGGGGCCGACTTCTACCGGCCCGCGCACCAGCTGATCTTCGAGGCCGTCCTCGACCTCTTCGGGCGGGGCGAGCCCGCGGACGCGGTGCTCGTCGCCTCCGAGCTGGAGCGCAAGGGCCATCTCGGGCGGATCGGCGGAGCGCCGTACCTGCACACGCTGATCTCCAGCGTCCCCACTGCGGCGAACGCGCGGTACTACGCCGAGATCGTCGCGGAGAAGGCGGTCATGCGCCGCCTCGTCGAGGCGGGCACCCGCATCGTCCAGTACGGCTACGGCGGGGCGGAGGGCCAGGACGTCGCCGAGGTGGTGGACCGGGCGCAGTCGGAGATCTTCGACGTCACCCAGCGCAAACGGTCCGACGAGGTCGTGCCGCTGGGGGAGCTGCTCACGACCACGATGGACGAGATCGACTCCATCGCGAGCCGGGGCGGCATCTCGACCGGCGTGCCCACCGGGTTCGCGGACCTCGACCGGGTGACCAACGGCTTCCATCCTGGCCAGATGATCATCGTCGCGGCCCGTCCCGGTGTCGGGAAGTCCACCCTCGCGTTGGACTTCGTGCGTGCCTGCTCGGTGCAGAACGGCCTGACCAGCGCCATGTTCTCGCTGGAAATGAGCAAGATGGAGATCGTCATGAAGCTCCTCTCCGCCGAGGCGCGCATCCGGCTCGCGGACATGCGCTCGGGCAAGATGAGCGACGACGACTGGAGCCGCCTCGCGAGGCGGATGAGCCAGATCAGCGAGGCCCCGCTGTTCATCGACGACTCGCCGAACCTCACCATGATGGAGATCCGCGCCAAGGCGAGGCGGCTCAAACAGCGCCACGACCTCAAACTCGTCGTCGTCGACTACCTCCAGCTCATGACCTCGGGCAAGAAGGTCGAGTCCCGCCAGCAAGAGGTGTCCGAGTTCTCCCGCCAGCTCAAGCTCCTCGCCAAAGAGCTCGAAGTGCCCGTCGTCGCGCTCAGCCAGCTCAACCGTGGCCCCGAGCAGCGCACCGACAAACGGCCCCAGGTCTCGGACCTGCGCGAGTCGGGATCGTTGGAGCAGGACGCCGACATGGTGATCCTGGTGCACCGCCCGGACGCGTTCGAGCCGGACGACCCGCGCGGCGGCGAGGCGGACCTCATCCTCGGCAAGCACCGTAACGGCCCGACCTGCACTATCACCGTCGCCCACCAGCTGCACGTGTCCCGGTTCGTGGACATGGCGCGCGGCTGAGGCTTCGTGTGTAGGGTCTCATTATATTTGTCATATTCTCATGGCACTTGTCATGAGAATGTCATATATGACATGTAGAATGAGATTCTATGCGGTCGAACCCGATCCCCTCGCCCAAGGTTGATCTGGCATCGGCGCGTGTGCAGTTTCGTGGCCGCGACGGAAGCGCGGCGCGATCAAGCGGGTGGATGGACACGAGTTTGGACCTCTTGGCTTCGTCCGTTCCCTGGCGAACGTTCCGTTGGTATCGGGGGCAGCGACATTACTCAGGCGCCTACTGGTCGGCGACGGAGCGTCGTCATGTGATTTACGAGTCCAGGCTAGAGCTGGCACGGCTGCTGTTCGCCGACTTCGACCGTTCCGTCCGCCAGATCGTCGCTCAGCCGTTTTTGCTCTCAGCCGAGGTGGACGGCGTACAGTGCAAGCATATTCCGGACTATCTGCTGATCACCGATCAATGCCCGGTGGTGGTGGACGTCAAACCGCGCTCACGCTGGCTCGATCCGACTGTCGCTCACGCACTAGCTTGGACGAAGAGAGCCATCGAAGGACGTGGTTGGCGGTATGAAGTGGCCGGAGAACCTTCCGAGGCGGAGCTCGCGAATGTGCGATTCCTTGCCGGCTATCGTCGGGATTGGCTCTTCGACAAAGACTTGCTCGACGAGCTGCGATCGCAAGATCTCGCAGGAGCGGCTTTGGAGGATGCTTTTCACTGTTTGCCGAATCGGCCGGTCGCGACGACACGATCTGGTGTTTTGCATCTGCTGTGGCGGCAAGAACTCATTTGCGACATCGCCCAGCCGCTCTCCCGCTCTCTGCCGCTCAGGATCCCGGCATGAGTGATTCCGCCGTGCGTATGGGGGTGGGCACACGACTGATCTATGACGGGGAGACCGTCGAAGTAGTGGAGCTGTTGCCGACCAAGGCGGGCAACGAGGTGGTCCTCAAGAGCCACTCGACGAATCAGATCCTGCGTGTGGCCGTCAGAGAACTGCTGCACAGCGATGCCGCCAAGATCATCCCCGATACACCGGGCGCATCAGCCGACGAGCCAGCCGAACCGGCGAGCGTGATCCTGGCGGAATTATCCAAACCGGAGATCCAGCGGGTCAACGAACGAGCTGGTCACATCAGGGAGGTCCTCACCGGGTACCGGTCGGGCAGCTCCGAACTCGCTTCCCCCGAAGAACCGCGACCCGAGTACAACCCCGCCCTTCCTCTGGAAGCCAGGTACGCCGCGAAGGCCGCAGAACTCGACGTGTCTGATCGCACGCTCAAACGATGGACCCAGGACTTCCGTCAGATCGGTGAAGCCGGGCTGGTCGACAAGAGGGGCCTCCCATCGGCGAAAACTCCCAGCAAGGTCGATCAGCGCTGGGCCGAAACCGCTTTGGAAGTGATGGTGGAGCACACGGACCAGTCCAAGCCGTCGCGGACGATGGTGATCAACCGGACCAACGCCCGTGTCGCAGCGCGTTACGGCGAAGGAACGGTGGTTTTGCCGAGCAGGGCCACTGCATTCCGGATGCTGGAGGACTTGGAACGGCGACATCCCACGTTCCGCCTCAGCACCAAGCGCAACCGGGACATCGCCGACCGGCCGAGCGCGGCGTATGGGAAGCTGCGCCCGACTCGTCCGGGCGAGTACCTGTTGCTGGACACGACCCGGTTAGACGTGTTTGCGTTGGATCCGGTGACGTTGCGATGGGTGCAGGCGGAGCTGACGGTGGGTATGGACTGGTACACCCGTTGCGTCACCGGGATCCGGATCACTCCGGTGTCCACGAAGTCGGTGGACGCGGTGGCCATGCTGTACCAGTCGTACCGGCCGCCATCGGCCGGGAAGGATTGGCCCGCGTCGGCGGTGTGGCCGGAACATGGCGTCCCACGTTCAGTGCTGGTGGACAGAGAAGCGCTGGACAGCCACCTGAAGGGTTCTTCCGGGCCGGGGATCGTGCCGGAGTCGATCGTGGTGGACCACGGGAAGGTCTACATCTCCGAACACATGACGAGCGTGTGCCAACGGCTGGGGATCTCGGTGCAGCCCGTGCGGCTGCGGACCGGGCGTGACAAAGGCCCGGTCGAGCGGTTCTTCCGCACCTTGCGAGAGGATCTGCTGCAGGCGTTGCCCGGGTACAAGGGACCGGACGTGCACTCGCGCGGCGTTGACCCCGAGGGCGATGCGTTTTTCTATCTGGACGAGTTGGAGGCGATTGTCCGGGAGTGGGTGGCCGTGGTCTACCACCACCGCCCGCATGACTCCCTGGTGGATCCTGGGGTTCCCGGGCTACGGATGTCACCAGCGTCTATGTTCGAGCACGGCGTGGCCCGCGCCGGGTACATCGAGGCGCCGCGCGACCCGGACCTGGCGTACGAGTTCCTACCGGTCGAATGGCGCACCATCCAGCACTACGGGGTCGAGATCGGCGGCCGCCGCTACAACGGCCCTGCCCTCGACCCGTACCGCAACATGACCAGCCCGCACACTAGTGTCGCGAAGGGTCGCTGGCCGATCCACACGGTCCCCGACGACATCACCCGGGTTTTCTTCCGAGACCCGGGCACCCGTGAGTGGGGCGCGCTGACGTGGGAGCACGCCCCGAACCTGACGATGCCGTTGAGCGAGGACGCGTTGTGGTTCGCCCGCAAGCTCGCGGCGGCGAAGTACACGTATCCGGACGACCGGCTCGCGGTCGCGGACCTGTTGGAGCGCTGGAGCCTCGGGCTCGGGTCCACGTTGGTCGAACGACGCATGGCGCTTCGGCTCGCTCGCGAGCAGAATGCCCTCCTCGCCGCGCAAGAGCCAGCTGCCGACGAGGTTTCGGTCCTGCCGTCCGTTCGTCGACTCCTCGAGCTCCCCGAGGAACCCGACGAGCCGGTGCCGGACGATCCTGAGCCAGAGCTTGGTGACGACGAAGAAGACCTGGACGAGGACGACTTCTACGCAGACGCGTTGGAGGATTTGTGAGCCGCGGATCCCCGACAGACCTTCTGCCGGACCAGTCCCGGCTGGACAATCTCACCCTTGCGCGGAAAGAGGGCTGGCAGCGGTTCGTTGAGGCTCCGGCGCGGACACAGCCGGAGCCGCTGACCCTGGCTCAGCTGCGGGCGCTCGGTACAGAGGCCCGGGCAGACTACGACAAGCGGCGCAGGATCTGGCACGCGAACCTCGGCCCGCTCAAGACCCCGCAGCTCGCCGAGCTGCACGAGGACCTCTGGGACATCGTGGACAGCAACGCCCAGGACGGCGACAAGGCCAAGGGAGCGATCGCTATCGACGCGACACCAGGCCTGGGGAAGACGACGGCCGTGCTCGGCTTCGCGAAGCAGTTCCACCAACGAGAAGTCGCGGCCGATGGGACGAAAACAAGCGAGGGGCATCAACGCTGGCCGGTGTGCCGGGTGGGGCTGACCGGCAACACGGGGATGCGCGAGTTCAACCGGGCGATGCTGGACTTCTACGCCCACCCTGGAACCACACGCGGCACGAGCGCCGAGTTCGCCCATCGCGCGCTCGACTGCGTACTGTCGTGCGAGACGAAGCTGCTCGTCGTCGACGACCTCCACTTCCTGCGTTGGAGCCGGGCCAGCGGCGTGGAGGTCTCTAACCACTTCAAATACATCGCCAACGAATTCCCCGTCACCCTCCTCTTCGTCGGTGTCGGACTCGCCCAGCGCGGCTTGTTCTCCGAAGGCTCGACTTACGCGGACGCGGTGCTCGCACAGACCGGGCGGCGCACTACCCGGCTCGGTATGCGCCCGTTCTCCGTCAGCACCGAACAAGGCCGCTCCGAATGGCGCAGCGTACTCCTCTCGATCGAACAGCGCATCGCGCTCTGCGACAAACACCAAGGAATGCTCGCCGAAGACCTCTCCGACCATCTCTTCGCGCGAAGCACCGGCAATATCGGCTCCCTGATGACCCTCGTCAACCGCGCCTGCCAACGTGCCGTTCGAATTGGAGTGGAGAAGCTCACCGAAGACCTCCTGAACTCAGTGAAGATCGATGCCGCGGCGGAAACCGCGCGCCCTGAACTCGACACCGCCATCGCAGCCAGAAAGATCACCACCAAACCCAAACGGAAAAGCGGATGACCCAGGTCCGAGAACTCCCATTATGTGTTCTACCTCTGCCTGGGGAGGCGCTCGACTCCTGGCTCGAAGCTCTCGCCCATCGACACAACACCACCTGGGGCGAACTGCTGCGCTCGGTCGGGCTCCTTGACCAGGGGCCGCGATCGACTGGGCGCAATTATGTGATGGCATTGCACCGCCACGAGGTCGAAAACATCGCTCTCGCGACCGCCATCCCCTTAAAGACGATCGCATCCATGACACTGGCGGGCTGCAATGGTGGCACAGCAAAGGCGAATCCGCGGGAACGTCAGACCGAAGAGCGGTTGCTTTGGACTCGGGGTAGTGGATCTCGCTATTGTCCTGACTGCTTGGCCGAGACAAATGGACGTTGGCGGCTGGAGTGGCGGTTTGACTGGTCTTTCGCTTGTCTGCCCCACCAACGACTGCTGGCAGGCGCATGTCCGAGCTGCTCGGAACCGCAACGCCGCCGCCCTTGTCCGAGCAGGTCCGTGCCAGAGCCAAGCTGTTGCGCGAGCAAACAAGACAGGACTGATGCTCGAGAGCAACGCTGCTTGGGCGACCTCACAAACACGCGCACCCTGAGACTCCCCGATAGGCACCCCGCACTCGTCGCCCAGCAGATGCTTTTCGAAGCCATCCCCCCAGGGATGGCAGCGTTCGGCGTGTATGCGGACGTACCGCAGCATCTGTACGCTGCACTCGCAGACCTCCGAGCGGTCGCGAACCGGATGTTGCGCTATGCCACATTCGACGAGATCGCGGCTGTGCTGCCGCCCGATCTGCTCAGCGCGTACACGATGACCCCGGCGGAATACCTTAAAGACGATCATCCGGAGACTCTGCTGTTCTCCAGCGTCGAAGCTACCGCAGCTGGGGTTACCGCAGCCATGTCGGTCCTCGCCGCCCCTGGAGTTCGGCAGGCCGGTGAAGCTCTCCGTTGGCTCGTGGCCGGTTCACGCCAGCGTGGGGTCACCGTGAGCGCGACTAGCACAGGGACTTGGGGCAAGCATGTCAGCCCTGTTCTCACCTCGATCCAGCTCGCAGCGCTCGACCCGTTGCTCAAACCCAGCGAACAGCTCCGCTACCAGCTCGGCTCCGACCGACCTTGCAGACCGGCGGCTGGCCGGTTCGGAGTCGGGATGCGCATCCGCAGCACGCCAAGCGCAATATGGCGAGGAGTTGCGATCCGTTTGGCCCCGCCTCATTGCGGCGAGCGCTACTTACGGCCAGCCTTGTCCTGCGCGTTGCTGCTCATCGGCACTAGACTTTATTTGCCTGAGATCACAGAACGCCTCGGTCTTGCCCGGGATAAGACGGACGTATCGAGATTTCTGCAGCTCCTTGAGGCCGAGCCGAGCTGGCCGGTAGTCCGCATCGCTCTGACCCGGATAGCTGAGCATCTCGGCTCGGTTGAGGTGCCAATCGACTACGGAAGGCGACGCGAACTGCCGTACAAGGAGCTTTTGCCGGACGAGACCTGGTTTCGGCTCTGCCGCGAAACCGGTGTCCGCCCAGGAGGCAATCGCAGAGCTAGCCTCGCCCGCCATTGGCTGACCGAGAGGATCAGCGGACGCTCCACCGCGCCCTGGGCGACGCACCAAAGCGAATTCCGTTCGCAGCTCGCCGACTTTCCCGAGCTCCTGACTCCTGAGCTGCTCGACGCGATGGACCGGGTTGGCGTTACTTTCTTGGAGGAAAACTCGGTGCGTGGCGAACCGGTGACATGGCACCCGCCCGACGGACTGTTCGACGGGCTCGATCTCCCCGGGCCTGACCCGTATGCGATCGAGCCTCCACGGCTGCATAAGCTGATCAGAGAAGAGCGTATGAGCCTAGGATTGGCCGCCTCCGGGCTGGGCACCACCATTCACGCTGTGCGCTATATGCTCGAAGAACGTCCGGCCCCGGCGCTATTCCTGACTGAACACGAGGCCCGGGCCAACGGCGTGCAGTACATGAACGCACGGAGTCAATTCTCGCCTTCAATGCTCAAGAAGCTCTACCTTGACAACGATCACAGCCTCCGGCAGATCGCACGTTCCGCCGGTGTCAGCCGCCAAGTCACCACTCGGCTTGCTCGAGATTGCGGGATACCGCTCAACCCTCCCGGCAGACGTTCTCAGATCACGGTCGACCGTGGTTGGCTGCACGAGCAGTACGTCCAGCGCCGAAGGACCTTGCCTGAGATCGCGGCGGAAATCGGGACAAGCACTTCCAGCGTTGCTCGCTGGGCGAAGAAACACAGCATTCCCCTGCGCCCCCGAGGAGGAGCAAGCCATCAGAGGGCACTTCGCTAGTCGTTGAGCGTGTTCGGCGCCAGCGCCAAGGTCAAGGCATTGTCCAACGCCTTGACCGTGGTACACAAGTCCCGCACCATCTGCAATTGGGTCTCTGCCATTTCGTGCGCTATGTCTCGTTGGTGCTCCGCCGCGCGCAGCGTCGCGTCGGCCGTCGCGATTGCTGCAGCCTTGATCTCCCGGGCAATGGCCTTGAGGGTCTCACGATCCGGTCCTGAGACGCCAGCGGACCCATGCGGGTTTGTGCGTATCTTTTTCGCGGCTTTCGCTGCCGCTGGCAGGCCTGGGTGGGCATCGAGGAATTCGATGAGGTCACCCCATCGGAAAAGCCGTTTCCCGTCCTCGCCGACGTGCGCCCGCAGCGGGCGGTCCGCCAAGCTCGACCAGTTCGTGATCGTGGCGACGCTCACGCCTGATTGTTCGGCGAGCTTGCTCGCGTTGAACATCCGCGCGCTGTCCGGGATCTCCATCAATTCCTCACAATTAAACATAATTGAACACGATCAGCATGTCTATCTTCGTTCAATTATTGATATATGACAAGATTGGGGCATGCTTCATCCGCTGGCGGTGACCGAGCCGATACGTCCCGGAGACCTGGCAAACGGGGAGTGGCAACTTGTGCCCGGCGGTGCTGTCGTGACAGGGGCAAAGGCCGCGGCCGTTGTGCGCCTTAACGAAACGGAGGCGGCCAGGCGTGCGGGACATGGCTTAGGTGCGGTGCCCAGCCTACCGCTCCTCGGAGCTCTGCTAGAGCTACCGTTGAACACGCCTGTGGATATGCATGACCTGCCGGTGCGCACCATGCTTGCGCTCAACAACCCCCCGGCTGGCGCAGTCGACTTTGAAGCTGACCACCAGGTCGTTCGGCGGCTTGCCTCGCCGCTCACTGTCGGCGCGGCGATCGTGGAGGGCGCGGCGTGGCGAAGCACAGTGTGCCGAGCGGCGCAGTTTCTGCCCTTTTGCCAACAGATCGCCTTATTCGACCGGTTGCCCAAAAAGTTCGACTCCTACGTCTGGGAGGCGTCCGTCGCGGGGATCGGGATCTGGCTCAAGGTCGGCGGCGAGATCGTCGAGATAGTGCCCGCAGGACCGTTCGTGAGACGGGCATGGAAGCGGTCTGGATGGGCTTTCCAAGAAACGGCGTATCGCGCCTACCTCAAATCCACGCCCCGTGAGTGTTCGTCGAACGGCCCCAGGGGTCGTCGAGCTCGCACAGCGCTCGAAGCGTCTGGTCTGCCTGGATAGGCCCCACCATTGTGCCGCGACCGGTGTGCCCTTCGAGGGCGTGGCATCTCCGCTTGTCCAACCAAGCCCGTCGTTCCCGGCCCCGCTCCTGTCGGCCGACGAGCTCATTGACGAAACCGGCGGTGGCGTGCAAATTGTGCTCGAAGATTCTCTGCCTGTCTTCCTCTGTGGAGTCGAAACTGTCGACGTGCCGGTCGCACTCCTCACAGAACTCCACTTCATCCGGGGGCAGGTTGGAGAACCACTCTTCATACATGCCGGGGCTGCGCAGCTCGAGCAATGAGGACAGGAAAAAGCCAGGCAGGCCCTTGACGGCACGACCGCCGCTGCTTCTGTCGTCGGGTCCGGAAGGATTGCGCTCTCCGTAGTTGGGGCCGACGGCGACGAGGCCCGCGCCGTATGCCAGCGCGTCGGTGGCGATGAGCGGATCGACCCCGAGCACCCATGTGCCCGGAAAGCGGGCGAGCAGTCGGCGCAGCCCTCGGATCCTGGCCCTGCCGCCGGGCATGCTGTCAGGGCTGAACGGCTTCTTGTTCCCGGTGAACACGAAGGCCATTTGTCTGGGCCGGGTCGCTGATAGGCGGTCAAGGAATTGGTCGAGGTATTGGCCTTCGAGGACTTTGGCCCCTATTGGGACGAGGGTGACCAGGCTCGGGTGATGCTCGGCGGCGGTGGCTCGGAGTAGGGCCTCGAGCGAGTCCCACTCCCCAAACGGCACGTGGTAGCTCGGGGTCAGCACGGCTCGGGCTGCGGTGCTCTTGACGACCTGCTTCGCCCATTGTTCGAGGTTAAGGGCATCGAGGCCATCGCCGATAACGGCCGATGCCCCCTGTCCGGTGATGCTCTTCTTCCAGCACCCGGCATCGACGATCATGTTCGAGCGTTCGCCCGCTTCGCGCAGATGCGGGACTATGTCATTGGCGGAACCCAAACGGGAGACGAGCACGTCGCTGCTGTCCGCGACGTAGTCGGAGACTAGGGGCAGCGTGTAGGCCTGCGGATGTGTGCACGCGATGAGTCCGAGCTGCGACGACAACTTCACCCCGGACCGAGATTCTCTGTCGGTCATATCCCTGCCCTTCAAAACCGCTGGCACCTGCAACACCATGCTCGAAAAGATTTCCCTGGTAAGATCATTCTCCTTCCCTGCTGAATCTGCGCAATTCAAATCGCAATCTAGTCGGCGTGTCGTAAGTTGTTTCTCTTGAATTTATGCGCCTGAACTGTTATTTTGTATTTGATTTGTATGCAAATTTTGTGAGGACAGTATGAGTGGAAAAGTCGTCCCCTTCCGGTCCCCGAAACGGCAGGGTGACCAGGTTGAGGTCGAAACGACCCGCTGTTCGCGGCCAGCGTGCCGCAAAGAGTTTCGGAGGCGTCTAGGCCGTGGTCGTCGTCAGGATTATTGCTCGTCCGACTGTCAGAAAATTGCTGTCGCAGAGCGTCGTAAAGCGCAAGCGCAGCTCAAACGCCACGAGAAAGAAGGCGCGCAGTTGCGTGCCGATTGCCGGGCCTTTGATGCGGGACGAACGCCCCTCTCGCGAGCTGAGGTGGATCAACAGCTTCGCAGCGCGCGTGACCGCTCAATTGGGGTCCTCAAAATGGTCCGCAACCTAGACGAACCGGTCGCAGGGCAGCTCTCGGAACTGGTCGCAGCCGTGAACAATTACCTCGAGTCCGCCGAATAAGGGCGTTTGAACCTGTCGCCAAGTTGTGCTCCGCACTCAACGCGTGTTTGATGGGGTCCAGGGGGCGGGGCCGTCGCGGGTGATCAGGCGGGGGAAGGTGCCGTCCGCGCCGCGCGGTTCTGCCCCGTTCTTCGGGAAGCGGGTTTGGCAGATGGTGGCTATGCCGCCTTTGGCACCGATGGTGAGGTCGATCTCCAATCCACGGTCGGTGACGCCGTTGTAGAAGCGGGTGCCGTCTGGGCGGGTTTGGCGGTCGGTGCCGTGCCAGCCGATGCGCTCCCAGACGGAGATGATCCTGTCGAAGAACGGGTCGGCGTGCTCGGGCTGCTCGGAAGTGTCGATGATGTCGCCGCGGAGCCAGAACGAGGTGGTGAAGGTCGAGTCTTGTCCGCCGCGGTTGTGGCTTTCTCCTTCTCGGTCCACCACGTTGTCTCCTGGGGCGGTGCTGCTCCAGTACCAGTCCTCGCCGATGTTTTGGAGGGTTGTGCGGTAGAAGTCGATCACGTCTTGGCGGGCTTCGGCCTCGCTGGCGGGCATACGGGCTCCTGTCGTCTGGGCGGAGGGGGCGTTCTCGCGCGTGTGCCGGGGGCCGAACACGCCGTGGCGGAACACGATCCCGAGTCCGACGCAGCCGAGGACGAGGAGCAGCGCGCTCCCGAGCGCGAGCCAGCGTCCCCAGCGCCATCGGCGAGTCGGGGCAGCGGGAGGCTCTGGCGCGAGTTCTTCGTCGCGTTTCCCGCGTGGTGCGCCGATAGCTTCGGCGATCGCTCGAGTCGTCGGGTCGAGACCGGATTGTCGAGGTGTGCCTTGGGGCTCGGGCATCAGCTAGCGCCGCCTTGTCCGGATCGGGGGGCGGTGGGCATGTGGTCGTTCCCGGCGCCTGGCGGAACGGGCAGGCTGTCTCCAGGGTATCGCTGGACCGGCGGGATTGGGGGTTTCTCCGGGGCTGCTCCGGTGATGACCTGAGCTTGGGTCTCTAGGCCTTTGTTGCCGTAGTCCCAGTAGCTGGTGTGGCCGCTGCCGTCGTAGTGCGGGTCGCTCTCGAAGACCTGCGCCCCGAATCCAGGCTCGGTCGGGTAGGCGTTGTGCCCGGCCACCGCGTCGGGCGCGAGCCGCAGGGGGTCGCCAGCCTCCATCGTCGCCCAGGTGTGCGCCCGCGAGTAGCCCTGCTCGCCGAGGTGGCCCCCGTACTGGAGCTGGCCCGCGTTGTCCGCGTCCACCCCCGGGGAGCCGACGAAGATCATGTCGTCCACGTCGAGGGAGTACGTCTTCGCGGCCTCGCCGAGCACGACCGACCCGTACGACCATCCCTCCGCTGTGAAATGCCCGGTCCCTGCGTGGGAGGCGTGCAGGCCGTCTGTGAACTGGGCGAACGGGTATGCCCCGGCTTTCGCGGAGTCGGACTCCGTCGCGCCGTGCAGCGGGCCCGTCGGCGCGTCGTAGTCGTCCCAGTACACCACCGCCGTGCTGCCGCGCTGCTGGTGGTCCGCCGCGCGTTGGATGTCGTCGCAGATGCCCAGTCCGTCCGCGACGCCGATGCCGTGGCCGATGATCGGCCCCATGTCCTCGCCGTGGAGGCTGGTGCCCATCCCCGGCACGAACACCGCGACGTTCTGCGCGGTGTCCGGGTTCTTCGTGGCGATGGCTGTGTGCCCCTTCGGATCGACGTAGAGGAGCATGCGCCGCTCGTCCGGGAGGTCGGTGCTCCGGCTGTTGATGACCCCGTCCACCGTCTTCGCGACGTCGCCGCCGATGAACTGGTCCAAGTACAGGCGGTTGTACTTGTCGCGGTCCGCGCAGGGGAGGCCGTTGTGGTTGCCGATGTCGTGGTGCTGCTTGTAGATCCCGAGCTTCTCGTCGTCGCTCAGATGGCTCCACAAATCCCGCAGGTCCGAGTCGGCGGGGAGCGGCATCGTGCCGTCCGCGATCTCTTTCGCTGCCTCGTGCGGATCCATATGGGGGTCGTAGGGCCCGTCGTGTCTCGGATCGGCCGGGCTGTCCTTCATCGGCCCGAAGAAGTTGACCTTCTCGCCCGTCTCTACGGGCGCTTTGCCGTGTTTGTTGTCGAATCCAGCGAGAGCGGCGTCGATCTTGGCGTGGGTTTGGGCGTCGGCGTCGGCGAACTGCTGACGGTATTCGTAGAGGTCGTCCGCGACAGCCTCGCCCTCTTCCCAGTCCCAGCGGGGCCCGAGCACCTTCCCGTTGGGCAGGAGCTCGATCTGCCCGCTTTTGCCGTGCCGGTCGAACAACGCCTTGGCCAAGCCCTGGATACGCGCGAGCTCTCCGCCGCCCTCCACCGCGTGCCTGCCCGCTTCGACGAGCGCCTCGCCACACGCGTCGAGGTCCTTGCGGTGCGGCAAGAGGGACTCGGCTCGGGCCTGCTCTCCCTTGCCCTCAGTCGCCTCCAGATGCGCGTCGTGGATGCTTTGGAGGCTTCGGGCGTGCGCGTCGTATGTCTTGCTGTCCTCGATCCAGCCCTCGCCCACGGCGGTGAAGCTCTGCGCGTCGAAGTCGAGGATCTGCTGCAGCGTCGGCAAATCAGACACTTATGCCCCCGATTCGCCCGGTCGTTGCGGCAATGCCCGTGCCCGCGTCGTGGTCGGTCTCGTGATAGGCGTTGTGGTCTTGCCGGGTCGAGCGGGCGGTCGCGCCCATAGCCTGGGCGATCCCGGTGTGCGCGGCCCGCATCCGGTCCGCGTGCGCCGCGGCCAAATCTGTGAGCTTGAGGCCGGGGGCTCTGATCTGCGCGAGCCGATCCCACGGAGACATCGAGCCCAACGAACCCGCGCTCTCCTCCAACCTGCCCGCGAAGCGTTCCAATGCCCCTGCGGTGAGCGTCAACCGCGCATTGCTCTGGTCAGCCACGTGTTCCCTCCTGCTCCTCGCGCTCCCGCGCCGCTTTGGCCCTCAGCTCCGCGCCCCGCTCGTCCTCCCGTGCCCACACGCGGCGCTGATGCTCCTTCAGGTCCGCCTCCGCGACCTCTTTCGACTCCCCGATGCCGTCGGGGCCGCGCTCCCACGACACCGTCTGCCGCTCGCCCTGTTTAGGGAGCCCGCCGAGCTGCTTCATCAGCAAGCGCTCCATCTCCAATGGCGTCAGCTGCTGATCCGGCCTCGGCGAAGGCGCGGGCTCCTCCACGGGGTCGTCCTCGCCCATGTACTCGTACTGCTTCGCCTGAGGGCGCACGTCCTCGCCCCGCGCGGGCGGCCAACCGCCGTAGGTCATGCCGTCCTCCTCGTCTGACTGCGGCAATCGTGAAAGGGCTGCATCAGCTCAACGCCGTATAGCGTCGTATAGCACGGTATAGCATCGTGTAGCACGGCGTAGCGGCGCTCACGGGTTGCGCTCAGGGGCGGCGCTCGCTGCGAGGAGGTCGATCCTGCCGGTGTGCACGCCGTTGCCCGAATATGTTCTGGTCGTCGGGTACTGGCCGTTGACGACGATGGCCTTCCCGGGGTCGTCCGTGAAGCATTTTTGTCCGCGTTTCGCC
>NZ_JBOFQF010000039.1:0-10821 GCF_051660745.1 Segniliparus sp.
GCCGCGCGGCGACCCCCAAACTCACCTGAAAGGTGTTCGCCTATAGGTTCGCTGCTATGAAGCAGCAGTTGCATTTCGTGACCATCGCCGCCCTTGATCTGCACGCCACTCGTCGTTTCTATGGGGCTCTGGGATGGCAGCCGCTCCTGGACGTCGAGGGGGAGATCATCTTCTATCAGAGCGCGCCGGGGCAGATTTTGGGGTTCTTCCTGGCCGAGAAGTTCAACGCCGACCTCGACCTGCCCGGCGATCACTCGCGGGTCTCCGGGATCACCTTGGCCCACAACGTGCGGAGCCAGGACGATGTCGTCGCCCTTGTGGACGCGATGGCGGCGGCTGGGGGCACTGTCCTCAAGCCCCCGCAGCCGGGACAGTTCGGCGGGGTCTTCCACGCTCACGTCCAAGACCCCAATGGGGCGATATGGGAGATCGCCCATAACCCAGGCTGGCGCGTCGACGCCGACGGGACCGTCCGTTTCAGCGACTGACCAGCCTTCAAGGACTCGACACCCCGAAGATCACCCGCCTGTGTTGGCGACTGCTCTGCATCGACGAGCTCGGATACATGGAGCTCGACCGCAAGGGCGCGGAACTCCTGTTCCAAGTCCTCACCGAGCGCGAGGAGAAAGCGTCCGTGGCCATCGCCTCCAACGAGTCGTTCGGCGGCTGGACGAAGACCTTCACCGCCTCTCGTATCTGCGCGGCCATCGTGGATCGGCTCACCTTCGGCGGCGACATCATCGAGACCGGCATCGGCTCCTACCGCCTCACACAAAGCAGGGCGAAAGCTGAACGGACATCTTGAGCTTCGTGGAAGCGACTCCCAAATCCGTGGGCATAGCCAGTGGGCTAGCCTGTGTGAGTGTGGACGTCATTTTGATCCCTGGGTTCTGGTTGGCGGCGCAGAGCTGGGCAGAGGTCGTGCCGTCGTTGCTCGCCGTCGGCCACCGGCTTCACCCGTTGACCCTGCCTGGATTGGCTTCCGCGCGGGAGGATCGCTCGGGGATCGGTTTGCGGGACCATGTTGGCGCGGTTGTGCGGGCGATTGACGCGTTGCCCGAGGAGAGCCGACCTGTCCTTGTCGGCCACAGCGGAGGCGGCCCCATCGGCTACGGCGCAGTCGACACCCGTCCGGACCGGGTGGCCAGGATGATTTATGTGGACTCGGGTCCGCTCGGCGAGGGCGGGCAGATCAACACGGAACTGCCCGCGACCGGCGGGGAGATTCCGCTCCCGGAGTGGGACATGTTCGAGGAGGCTGATCTGATCGATCTGACCGACGAGATACGCGCCCGCTTCCGTCGCGTCGCGATCCCCGAGCCCGCTGCGGTGGCCTCGGATCGGATGCGGTTGCGCGACGAGCGGCGCCTTGCGGTCCCCGCGACGGTGATCTGCTGCGAGATTCGCGCCGAGACCCTCCGGGAGGCGATCAGGAGCCCTGAGCATCCGTTGCACGGCTACGTGGCCGAACTCGCCGCAGCGGAGGATTACGAGCTGGTCGACCTGCCTACGGGGCATTGGCCCCAGTTCACCAGGCCCGGAGATCTGGGCGAGCTGCTCGTCCAGGCGATCGCCCAACGCGATTAGTCCGCTGGCCCATCGAGAGCAGATCGACCGAAAAGCGCGAGTCCTCGCGCTGAGCCTTGCGGACTCTGTCGTTGGTTGCTCCTCGCGGGGAATAGGCGTGCTAGAGAACGCTGACCGGCTCGGGCGCTGCGGCTGGAGCCTGTCCTGAGCGGGCTCGGCCGCGGCATTCGTCGAGAGGGTCGAAATCCGCCGCCCAAGACGCGAGTCGGGACGGGTCGGCGATGACGGCGCCCGCTTGCACCTCGGAGGCGAGGTCGCGGCCGAGGACCGCTCCGGCCGCGTGCTGGCCGCTGATCATTGCGCCCTCGGTGCCCGGTCCGAACGCCGTGTTCGTGCCCACGAGGAACAGGCCTCGGACGGGCGTGCGCACGCCCGGTCGGAGCAGCCCGATCTGACGGGGCAGGCACTCCAAGCCGAAGGGTGCCGCGCCGCTGTTGCCGACGAATCGTTCTTGTGTCGCGGGCGTCGCCAGCTCGCACCACCGCACGTTCGACGACGATCCCGGATAGGCTTGTTCCATCCGCTGGAGCATCCCGTCGACCACGATCTTCTTGACCTCGAGATAGGTCTTGTCCTTGCGGTACTCCCCGCTGCGGACGTCGTATCCGTCGAACCCCCACAGGCCGGGGTCGTAGGGGGCGATGGTCTGGACTTGGATCGCGGCGTGCCCGGCTGGTGCGGAGCGCCGGTTCGACAAGTCCCGCCGGGTCGAAGACTGAACGAACATCGGCTGTCGGCGAGCGAACTCTCGTGCCCAGGAGACCCTGTCCGGCTGCCCTTTGGCGCGGGCGACCTGGCGCTCTAAACGCAGCAAGGAGAGCAACGAGGTAGTGTCTTCCCAGGTCGGGATCGCGAAGTAGTTGCTATTCGGCGTGGCGCTCACGTCGAGCTCGACACCGAAGTAGCCGTTGATCATCGGGAACGACATCTTCCAGCTCTTCACCCTCTGCCGGTAGGCCAGAGGCAGGTGCTCGAGTCCGACGAGGTCGGTGAAAGTGCGGATAGTGTCGGCTCCGGAGATCACGACCGGGGCGAAGACGCGCTGTCCGCCGTCGAGCCGGACTCCGGTAGCTCTGCCTGACTCGACGAGGATCCGCTCGACGCCGGTGTTGGTGCGGATCTGTCCGCCATGGCTGCGGATGACCTCGGCGAGCCCGGCCACGAGCATCTGCCCGCCCCCCTTGGGGTAGTAAGACCCTCCGGCCGCATAATTCTGGAGGTACATCGCATGCGCTATCGTCGCGATCCGTGTCGGTGTCGTCGCCAGCGCGCCGCTCTGGACCGACAGCGCGAGGATGGTTCGGGGCTTCAAACCACAGGCGAGCAGCAGCGAGATGTAGGGCGCCATCGCGAACGGAGCCGCCGTTCCCGAGCGCGCCAACGCTCTGGCGAACTCGGTTTTCGAACTGGGCGAGAGGCTTCGGTCGTAGGCTTCGCCCAATTTGCGCAGCACGGAAACATACCGCCGCAGTCCACGTGCCTCGCCGGGGAACGTGGCGAGGAGGTTGGCCTGGTAACTGTCCCAGCCAAACGGGGTCCGCAGCTCCAGACCGGGTCCTATGATCGTGTCGAACCCGTCGGCGTCCATCGGCAGCCACTCGATTCGGTCGTCCAGCCCCAAACCGTGCAGCAGCGTCGGGACCTTTCCTTCCGGGCCGCAGTCTCCGATGAAGTGGACGCCGCAGTCGAACTCCCATTTGCCCTGGCGGCGGAAGACGTGCGAGCTGCCGCCCAGCACCGAGTACCGCTCCAGGAGGAGGACTCGCTGGCCAGCGGCGGCGAGATACGCGGCAGCCGTGGCGCCGCCGAGCCCGGAGCCGATCACGATCGCATCGAACTGGGGGGCTCTATCGGTGGTGGCGGTGGTGGTCATGAGAACTCCTTGTGAGTGGTGAAGCCGAAGAGGCGCTGGGTTGTCGTCCGCAAGCGCTCCTTGCGGTTTGGCTGTGCCGGTCGCTGGTGGTGTCTTGTTGCGGGGCGAGGTGGTTTGCCGTCTCTTGCCTACGAGTCCGCGCTAGTCCGCGACCCAGTTGCCGTGGAAACCTGCGGGCACACGAGTGGGCAGATGTACTCGCGCGACCTGTTCGAGCGTGCCCGCGTCGAGGATGACGAGGTCGCTTCGGCCCGTGGCCTTGTCGTAGACGTAACCCATGGCGACGCCGTCGTCCTCCGCAGAGTCCGAGGTGCGCGGGTGGAACACGAACTCGCCGACGTCGTTGCCTGCGCCGAAGTCGAGGCATTCGGTCGTGCCCTTGCGCAGGTCGTGTTTGAGCAGCACTCCGTCGGAGCGGGCACCGGTGCTCGCCGCGACCGACCAGCCGTAGCGGTGCTCGCGGCCAACCAGGCGCTCGTCGACGCGCGGGAATTCCTGGCCGCGGTCGTCGAGGCGCTCTTCCCGCACTTTGCCGCTGCTGAAGTCGACGGTCCAGCGGTCGAGCGTCGACGGCCCTTCTCCGGAGCCGTGGAACTCTGTGGCGAACATGCGCGGGTGGCGCACCACGTCGAGCACGACGCCCTCTTCGACGTCGTAGGCGTTCAAGGGATGGAACACGTAGCAGGGCTCGACTTCGAACCACCTGATGTCGGCGTTCCCTCCTTCACGGGGCATCACCCCGACCCGTGCGGGGTAGTTCGGGTTCCAGCGGTACGGCATAACAGAGTTGTCAGGTCGGACCCGTGCGGCGGCAGCGCTCATCGGGCCGGGCACACTCACCCGACCGATGAGGGCTCCGAGCAGCACGCGAGCCGGATGTCTGAGCGGCCCGGGGATCCAGGCGACGCTGGCGACGGCTTGCGCGGCGTCGAACGTGACGGGCAGGTCGTAGAAGACGACGTGTTTCTCGGTGAGCGAGAAGTCGTGCATCATAGGGCTGCCCGTCACATCGATGTCCACCACCCTGCGGGCCCTGCCGTCGACACCGATGACCGAGTATTGGATTTGGCCCCCTCGGGCGAACGAGTAGTTCACCGCGTGCAGCTCGCCGCTCTCGGGGTCGCGCTTGGGGTGCGCGGCGTAGCCGCCGGACAAGGTCCCGTCGAAGTCGCAGGTCCCGACGGTCTCCAGTTCGTAGGTCAGTTCGAAGGCGGCCGGGCCCCCTTCTATGAGCGCGAGCGTCTTCCCGGCGTGCCCGATCACGTTGGTGTTGGCCGTGGGTTTGTCGAAGCCCGCGCGCCACGATGTCGGCTTGGGCCTCTCGCCGAGCTTTTTCGACACTGTGCGCGAGCGGACCCAGCGGTTGCGGTACCAGCTTGCGCCGCCGTCGGCGAGCCGAACGCCGTGGACCATTCCAGCCCCCATGAACCAGTGGTACGTGTCCGGGTCGATCTCGCCGATCGGATTGGACCCGTTGCGCAGATACCGGCCCTCCAGATAGTCGGGTACCGTTCCAGTCACCTTCAGATTGGACGTGGTGTGCTCGTGCGCGATCGGACCGAGGTTCCCTTCGAGAAATGGATTGCTCATAGCCTCGTCTTTCCGTGTCAAACAATGGATGGGTCCAGGCGACAGTTGCCCGGTTGTTCAAAGCGTCGAGCCGAGTACCCGGTTCGGCGCGATCTGGGCTGTTCCGTTCTCCGTCCCGAAAATCTCCGGTCGGAGGACGGCTCTGCTATCAAGAGGTCGCGTCACTCGGCCGATCCTTTGCCGCTCGGGGTAAGCCGGATCAATGCGATGACCCTGTCATGCGCGGCGGCGTATTCGATGTAGTTGCGAAACAGCGGGTACACTTTGAACGCGAGGGCCCACACACGGGATATCTCGTCCTCGGCTGTGATCTGTTGCGCCGCGAATTCTTGGCTGACCGACCCGGCCAATAGTGTGACCTGCGGGTTTCTTCTCAGGTTGAAATACCATGCAGGATGTTTCGCTTGGCCGAAGTTCGAAGCCACGAGGATGACGGACTCGCCGTCGTTGAAGTACAGGACCGTGCTGGTGCGCGGCTCGCTGCTGGTCGCACCGACCGTGGTGAGCAGCGCCGAGGGAAGGCGGACGCCCAGAGCCACCTTGCCTTTGGTGTACTTGAGCAGGTAGGGGTCGGCCCGAGAGGCGATGTTGATGCCGAACCAGCGCCCGGGCTTGGTGCGCAGGAGCGCGAGGGTGATTTGTTTGAGCGGTCCGATGGGGTCGTTCGGATCGACCCGAGGAAGCGTCGTTGTCGCAGGACTAGTCATGTTCTGTGTTCTCCTCAATTGATTGCCTGTGTCGTCAGGCCATGCGATCTGCCTCGGTCGCGAATCGTCGCCCTCGTTCTTGCCGGTCGCGCTTTCCCCGCCAGCCCCGTTGGCGACCTCCTCGAACAGGGGGCGGCTCAGGGGCGCGGCGCGCTCCTCGCTCGGGGTGACGTAGTAGTTCGTGGTTCAGGGTTTCTCGCAGGTCGGCATTCACCCCGAAGTGTGTGTTGGGGAATGGCGACCCCGTCTTGAAACAGCTCGTGCGCGCCCGCGTGTATGCCGAGAGGTGTTCCGCGCCGACCAATTCCGCGTGCGTTCGTTTGACTCCGGCGTCCGAGACCACGACCGGCGCCTCGGCGTAGGCCCCGCGCTGTGCTGGCAACGCGAGGATTGCGCGCGCGGAGAACCAGCAGCCGAAGAGCACGGCCGCGAGGGGCGCGTAGAAGAGCGGCGCGGCCTGGCCCGCTCGCGACAAAGTCCTGAACTGCCCATGGTCGTCCAGCGAAGAACGGTCCCCGGCGCGCGTCAACTGCACGTACCTGTCGCCTGCGCGGCTCTCGCGCGGGAACGCCTCGACGAGCGTGGCGCGGTACGCGTCCCAGCCGCACGGTGTTAGCGGTGTTAGAAGCGCGATGTCCGGGCTGGCGATTGTGTCGAACCCATTCGGATCGATTTCGAGGGGTTCAATGCGGTCGGCGATGCCGAGGCCGCCCAAGGCCGTCGGAATCATCCCGCCCAGGCCCGGGCTGGCGATTGCATCACAACGTGTCAACACGCGCCATCCGATCGTTCGGCGACCGATGCTGCCTGCCGCTCTTTCACAAGTTTTATACTATGTCGTATATAGCGAATATGTCAATAGGTTCAAAAATGAACGCATCTCTATTTTTCGCAGTTGCCCTGCTCCGCCATGCGAACCGCGTCGCGCCCAGGGCGTTGTCGGATCCGCACGAGCAGGGCTCGGGTACGATTTCTTGGTGACGCAGACGAACGGGCCGTCGTCGCGCGTTCAGCGTCGACGGGCTCGGAACCAGGCGAGGATCCTCGACGCGGCAGAGGCCTCGTTCGCGAGCGAAGGCTATAGCGGCACCCGGATCGAGACTGTGGCCGAGCGCGCGGACGTCTCGGTCGGATCGGTGTACAGCCACTACGCGAACAAAGACGAGCTCTACCTGGCCGTCGCCGACCGGCTTCTGGAGCGGGCGGGCCACGACCTGGCCGAGGCGTTCCAATCCTCGGTGTCGCCGACCGCGCAGACCGTCGCGGCTGGACAGGCCTACTATCGGATGCTGCGCGATAGCCCGTTCCTCGTCCGCTTCATATCGCCGAACACCACAGCTCCGGAGAGCGCGGCGATCCGTGAGCAAATCGCCAGACGACTCGACGCCATCGTCACGCAGTTCTCCAGCGCGATCGACCAAGCGATCGCCCGTGGCGAAATCCTGCCGGTCGACAGCCGCCTCATGGCGCTCTTCCTCATCAGCGCGTGGAACGGGGTGATGGCCGGGACTATCCATCCCCTGCTGCCAAGGCTCAGCATCAAGGACGCGGAGCTGATGCTCGCAACGGCGCAAACCCTGCTCCTGCGAAGCCTGACCCCTCCGGCCGGCGAGCGCTGACGGCATCCGTCGCCGTCGTCGCGCGCCGTGCTCTTCCGTCCGCGGCCGCTCGCCGCCCAACGCCTAGCGGCCTCCGGGCCCTGGGGCATCCGCTGCAACTGCTACCGCCCACGCTCGGTCGCAGGCGGCTCGCCTGCGGCCTCTGCCGGGGCGCCGCAAATGCCCCGGTGTACCCTCCCGCTCCGCGGCGGCGTTTGGCTTCGGCCTCCAGGAGGGCGGAGCCAGCGCGCGGGAAGGGTGAGTGACAAGCCGCACTTCTCTGAACTTCTGTGTTGATCGCCGCGTCAATTTTGCGCCTGTCCGTCGTAGAAGACGGCCGATGGCCGCGCCCACAGGGGGTGCGGTCCCTTCCGGGACGGGCGCTTCTGGATCCACGCCAGTTCTCGGGTTGCTGGCGGCGAGAGCGCTGGCTAGCATGCTGATCACGAGACACAGCGTCGTGTTGGTCGAGGCGGAGCGCCGCTTCGGCGGTGCGGGCAAGACGATTTGTGTCATAGGCGGTTGTGGTATGCAGGACATTCGGTCATCTGGCGGCGCACGAGCCCTTCTGTGGCGCGCGGCGCTGCTCCTTCCCCCGTGCGTCGGGATCGTTCTGGGCGCCCATCTGGTCGACAGGGGAATTTCGCCGGTCGCGGGAGACGGGAGGACCCCGTAGTGATGCTCGTCGAGTTTTTCTTCGGGGCCGCTGTCGCGACGGTCGTCGCGCTGCTCGCAGTCTGGGCCCGGCGGGCGAGCCGCACCTCTTTCGAGGAAAAGTTCCATTCGCTTTTGGACAGCTGGGAGGCGGCCCTCGCCGCTCCGGAGCGGCATCCGGCCGCGCTCTTGCGGGAGCGCTTGGCCGAGATGGTCCGCGAGCGCCGCTTGGAGCGGCTCAACGGGGATCTCGCCGTCGCGGTCCTCGCGTGCCTGTGGGCGGTCGTCCTCGTCGGCATGGGGACGTTCCTCGTTGGACGGCTCGTCCTGCCCGCGGAGCTGACCTGGGGGGACGGGCTGCGGCTCAGTTGCTATATCTCGGTGTCGGCGGCCCTGGTGGCCGCCACGTTCGCGCTCGACGTGCATTCTCGGCGCCGAGCCTCGATCGAGGGGCAGCACAAGGTCTACCGGGAGACCGGAAACTGGCCCCAACCGGGAGAGGACCGCCTTCAGCCGAGCCCTCTGCTGCAAGCCGCCCACAGGCTGCGGACCGAGTCGATCGCGGCGGCGCGGCGGTTATGGCGAGCGCCGCAGCGCCCCCTCGAAGAAGGCCCTCCGAACCCCGGCCCTTGAGGGAGGCCAACGGCCGGGCGCGACAGAGTATTCGAGCTGGCCCGTTTTCTGCGGCGTAGACCGTGCTTGGCGCTTGATAGTGTCGACCGTGTTTGGCAAAACTATAACCACACGCAACCTGGTTATAGTTTTGCCAGGAAAGCTATAGTCGATTCTGTGGTTGTGCGCGCTGTGTGAAGATCGGCGGCAGCCGACGGAGAGGATGGCGCATGAAGATCGAAGAGTTCGAAGGATCCCCGACAGGGCAGCTCGTGCCCATATCAGGGTACGACGCCTACTTGGACTGCGACTACCGCCACTTCGCCTACGTGCCTAACCCCCTCCCGGAAGCGGTCTCGCTGAGCATGAAGACCCAGCAAATGGTGAACAACGCCAGCATGTCGGTGGGGCGGCTCGACTTCGCGGTGAAACGGCTCCCCAATCCCAGCCTCCTCGTCCGCCCGGCGCTGCGGAGGGAGGCTCAGAGCACTTCGGCCTTGGAGGGCACATACGCGACCTTGGAGGAAGTGCTCGAGGCCGACTACATCGACGAGGCGAGCGCGAGGGCGGAGGTCAGAGAGGTGATGAACTACGTCCGCGCGGCGGAGATGGCGCTCCACCTCGTCAGAGAGAAACCCATCTGCCTCAATGTGATAGCGCCTCTCCAGGCGGAGCTCGTTCGGCGCACGCGGGGCGATGGGTGGGACAAGGGCCGGCTGCGGGAGACCAACGTCTACATCGGCGAGCGGTCGAGCGGCATCGAGAAGTCCAGATTCGTTCCCCCGCCCTGCGGCGACCGCCTCGTCGAAGGGGTTTCCGCGTGGGAGAAATGGGTGCACACTGAGGACGACTACCCGCTGCTGGTGAAGATCGCGATGGCGCACTACCAGTTCGAGACCCTGCACCCCTTTTCTGACGGCAACGGTCGGCTGGGGCGTCTGATCGTCACTTTGCAGCTCGTCACCGCAGGGGTCTTGACGTACCCGGTGCTCAATCTCTCCCCCTGGCTGGAGCCCAGGAAGGAGGACTACAAAGACCTGCTGCTCCGTGTCAGCACGGTCGGTGACTTCGACTCATGGGTCAGGTTCTTCAGCGAAGCGGTCCACCACCAGGCGGAGGACGGGGTCCAACGGATCGAGGAGCTGCTGACGTTCCAGGCCGAGCTGAGGCAGAAGCTCGCCGACGCCAAGGTCCGAGGCATGGTCACGGCTCTGGCGGACGACCTTTTGGGCTACCCGTTCATCACGATCCCCGAGGCAGCCGCGCTGCACAACGTGACGTACCCGCCAGCGAAGAGAGCGATAGAGACGCTCGTCGAGCTAGGCGCTCTGCGAGAGCTGGCCAAACAGACCCCAGGCATCACCAGAATGTTCGTCTGCGACCCAGTGATGCGGGTGCTAAGCAGGAATTAGAGACAGCGGCTAGAGAGCGTTCGAGATGACGACCCCGACGGTTCCCGTGGGCGCGTCTCCGGGGTGCCTTGGGCGGAAAGTGTCTGCGCGCGCCGCGAGGCCGGGTTACAGCTGGCCGCCCGCACTGGTGTCCCTGCCTGGGAGGGGGCGGCAACAATCGCCGTATGGTTGCTGCGCTCGTTCGCGAGGCCGCGTCTCGCGTCCGAGGCGTTCGTGAACGCTTGCGCGCCAGTGCCTGACCAGCGCTACGTGAGCTGCTGCGTCCCATTCCCCGAGATTGGATGCCGACGCCCAGTCGCTCGAACCAAGGAGCCCGACATGCCCGGAGCGGGGCTGCGACGATCTCCTGATTAGGTCTGCGAATTTCAGGGACGATTCGCCCGAGCATAATCAACCGAGGGCGAAAAGGGCTCGGTTGATGCGCTTGCCGAACCATTCGGCTATTTGCTCCGGGTGTTTATAGAGAAGCCACTGCGGCCGTCTTGGTGCCCGGTGCCGCTTTTCGGCCCCGACGACCCCATCGGGGAGGATGCCGCCAAAGGCGACCACATGCCGGAGTGTTCCAGCAAGGTGTCCTCGAATCTCCTGATAACGAAGGTGGAGGCCGAAGCTGGCGCGTGCTGTTCCGGTGCACGCTAAATTACGCCGCCCAGCTTGTGGTCGAGGACTCGCACGAGGTCGCTGATGTTCATGTCGAGGGCGACAGCGGTGCGCAGGACCATGCCGAGGCCCGGAGCCATGCGTGCTTGCTCCCACAGGTGGACGGTTTGTTTCTCCACGCCGATGGC
>NZ_JBOFQF010000040.1:0-6894 GCF_051660745.1 Segniliparus sp.
CGCGCGGCGACCCCCAAACTCACCTGAAATTCATCAACATTGATCATGCCCCCATCACCGAACCGCACCTGAGATTCATCGACAACCCCACCTAAGATTCGCCGTTATAGCCAGACGAGACTAGTCTCGTCATTCCAGCTTGCTGATGACTGGTAGCTCATCGGCCAAGTTCAGGGCCGAGAATTGACTCAAGAACATCCCGCCTCGAGCTGTGCGGGATCGAGTGAGGGTGCATCCCGCGTTGTGCATTTTGAAGACTTCTTGCAGCTCTGGGGCCGACCATGACACTCCGTCGAACTTGATGACGCTTTGTTGGCCCTCCCTGCTGTAAGGCCGGGGCGGAAACACGCTGCTGTAGGCGAGATAGAGGAGGCCGTCGTGGTCGAGGAGCCCGAACCTGTTGATCGACGAGGCTCCTGGTATGACGGTCGGCTCGCTCCAAGACTCTCCATCGAACACCATACTGCGCAGAGAGTACAACGAGTCCGCGTACACGAGCACCAGAAGCTCCTGGCTTTCAACAACCTCGAAGTTGACCTCTTTGGTGTCCAAACTCCCGACCCAGGGTACTTCGCGGTCGTTCTCCAGAACTCCATACGAATCGTCCGCACCGTCTTCAAGTCCCACTTCGGTGAAGAACATGCGACGACCCTCCGTCACGTGGAAGTAGTACAACGTGCCTGCGTACCAGGCGAATCGGTACGCGGAACCCCTGATGTCGCGCTCGATCCGATAAGGGCCGCTCGTGTCTCTCGTCGACGCCGGATCCCATTCGGCGACCCTTATTTCTGTCTGAAAATTATCCGGGCAGTAGGCCACGTGGAGAGAGCCGTGCTGGCCGTAGAACAGCTGTGGAACGTGCTCGGCCCCCGCTATATTAGGATCGAGGTACTTGATGCCGGATGGTGAGTTGAGGTCGATCTCGCCAGAATTAAATTTATAAACCATGCGGTATTTCGTCACCCGGCCTTCGGAGCCGTCTTCTTTGTTTTCGAATACGAAATAGAGCTCACGAGGCGGCCCGCCCGAGATGCTCGAATGCTCGTGCCAAATGTGCCCGTCGTAAGAATAGTTCACGAAGGAGTACAGCTCCGCGGAGGAAGTCATCGTCGTTCTCTCTTTTCTCGGTTAGGCGTTTGTGTTCCAGGAAACGGCCAGGAGGTCGCTCCCGTTCGCGAAAAGGACCGATTCGCGCCCCGCTCGCCGGTCCGGCTCGGGGTACATCGCTTTCGGGTCGGACCACACCGTGCCGTCGTAATGCGTGGTGAACCACCGGTCGTCCTGCTCGGACACGAACGGGAGCAAACCGTCGGGGCGGAAGGACAGGGCGAGCAGGCCGCGGTAGACCGCCGCGGACGTTCTGTGCTTTGTGACGACCTCGCCCGCCGCGACAGGTGAGGTCCAGGTCGAGCCGTCGTGTTTTGCGCAACGAACCCCGCCTTTCTCCGTGGCGTAGAACACATGCAGGCGGCCTTGGTAGACGATCGCGTCGAGGTACGGCGTGCCGGGGGCGATCAGCCGGTCGGCCTCCCCCAGTGCCACGGCAGGCGCGTGCTCGCCCCCCTGTTCTTCGGACAAGACGACGTGGAGGAGCAGCGACTGCTTTGTTGCCTCAAAGGCCTCCTCCGTCTGGGCGAGCAGATGGAGCCTGCCCGCGTAGCTGACGATCCGCACGTCGCCGACGCTAATCCCCCCCGTGCTGCCCCCAGCAGCGCCCGAGGAAAGGATTCGGTCTAATTCCAGGGTTGATACCGGCCCTTGAGGATCGGTCTCGGCGTAGAAGAAACTATTGCCGTCCCGATGAGTCAGGTATCGCGCCCCGTTGTGGAAGAAGAAGACCGGGACGCCGCCGGGCGCGGATTTTCCCAAGCGGATCTCGGTGGTCGGTGGGATCGACTTGGGCTCTCTGCCAGCCGCGGGCACGGGCGTGAGATTGGCGCCCGATTCGCCGTTGGCCCACACGACCCACGGCAAGCCGGACCGGTCGATCGCACCGTCGGCCCCGGTGATGGCCGTGGCAGAGGAGGCGATCTGCTCGACGGGCCCCCATCCGCCGCCTGTGTACTTCGACACGCTGATAGTGTTCGCGGGCTCTGGTTGCGCCATCTCTAGACTCCTTAGTCTGATCGTCGGGTTAGTGTGATCGGCGGGGCATGCTCTGCTTCATTCCGTTTTCAGCCGCTCTAGGAGCTCGTACTCGCCCCTAGACGCCGAACCTGGGCGGCGCCCGATGTTCAATGCCGTTCCCAGCCTGTTCCCCTGCCTTGCGGCGGCTGCGACTGCGCGGACCGCTGTGTTCAGAGCGGCCCTTCCAACGGCCCTTGCGACAGCTCCGACGATAGAGCCAGAGCCAGTGCCGCCGGTCGCTATCGTGAACACGACCGCGCCTGACACTTCGACCGCCGTTACCCCCCAGAACCACCACGAGCGGTACCAAGGCGTTTCTTCCTCTTCCGGATCCGGCGGTTCTGTGAACTCCGAGTAGTCGAATTGCATTTTCTGCCCACCGCTCCCCTCGGCGACCATGACCGCGGGAAAATGCCCCACGTTGTCGTTGATGATGGTCAGCGGCCGCTGTCGATCCGTCGGCGGAGGCGTTGTGGCGCGCGCCTTGTAGTAGTCCGACGGACTCCCGTGGTACACGACCGTCGCGGCGCCGAAGGCCGCCACGTGGACGTTCGCGCTTTTGAGGCTCGACTTGAAGCGCCGGAAATTTCCCCAAGAGGTCCCGTTGTGCTCGAGGATGTACAGGCCCGAGTCCAAGTCGTAGCCGTCGTCCGACACTCCGCTGCAGAATACGAGCATGAGCCTTCCCTCTACGACGGCCAGCCCGTGCTGCCAACGCGTGTTGGCCCGCACGTTCGGTATCGGCGAGTACGCCGACCACGCCTCCCCGTCGCACACCGCGAGGCACAGCTGTCCGTCGTCCAGGTACACCGCGTGGAGCTTGCCCTGGTACACGGCCAGCCGAGGCTGCAGGTGCGAGGCGGAGAACCCGGATCGGGTCGGGATCTCCTCGAAATCGATCGGCCCAGCCCCGCCCGAGCCCAACCAGCGGCCCAGTTTCGCGTGGACAAGCCGCCCGCCGCGCCCTCCGACCGCGTGGATCTCGCCAGCGTAATACGCTAGGCTCGCCGCCGACAGGTCCAAGCCCGGCAGGGGTTTGTAGTTGCCGCTGGTCCGGTCCACTTCTAAGATGTCGCTGCGCGATGATTCGAGCCCTGCGCAGATAATCATGCGGGTTTTATCGTGGGCTATCGAAACCGGGCCGGAGTATTTTTGAGAGCTGCTGGCGCTCCACTTCCTCCGCATCTCGCCCGGCCGCGGCAGAGACGACCCCGGGGGGACAGAGAGCTCGATGACGCCGTAGTGGAGGCTACCGTCTTTGTCGGTCCAGCATAGCTGTAAACTCGACTCCCTCGCTGGGGCTGGCGGTTCCGTTAAAAGCGATGACGTCCACCATGTTGTCGCGACAGTCGTCGTTGTCTCTCCAAAAGAAGAGGCCCCGTACCGCCCCGAGGGTATCCAGTCGTTTCCATTGCCCAGTGGCGAGACGGAAGACGCTATCGACATGTTTGGTTCCTTTCAGAGGTTCTTTCCGGCTCCTGCTACGAGCTTTGGGGGGTCCATTCGCGGAGGAAAAGGAGCAGGGCTAGCAAGTAGAAGACGGGCCCGTGGTCCGAGTCTCCTCGGTCCAGCGTGATCCCCGTCGCCCCTGGGTCGCGGGAAGTCGACGCGACCGCGTAATCGAGGAAGTTGTTGTTATGCGTCGGCCGGTCGGACGGGATGGCCGAGCCGACCTCTGAGGGGAACAACCACGATGTCGCTGGAGCGGCGCCTTGCCGAGGTTCGCGGTTGAAATCGCCAGCGACCACGAAAGGGGTCGCTGTGTGCGCGGCGACCTCGCGAAGCATGTGCGGGGCGTTCGGGCCGCCTCCGGAAACCGCGTGGAAAGAGTACACGGTGATGTCCTGACCGCGAGGGTCGGCCGGGTCGCGCATGATGCGAAGGCCGAGGAGCGGACGGTTCTGCCCTTCTCCGTCCGCGATTATCACTGGAGTCACGCGATCCGCCCAGTCCTCCGGAATGATGATGGCCAGGTTGACCCTCAGCCGCCCCACGTTGTAATGGAAAATCCGGTGGTCCTGCCTCGTCCTGCCCGCGCTTCCGATGGACCATCTGTATTCTTCGACATGCCGGTCCTCCCCGAATTGATCGCGCACCCTCCACCGCCATATCCTTGCCTCGGGGATCTGGCCGGTGGCGGGGTCCACGAGAGGCCTCGGCTCGATCTGGGTCCGCTGGTTCAACGGGTAAACGTCGTTGTCTCCGACACCTGGGGCAGGCTCCTGGTAGGAAGGCATCGTGCCGCCCGCCTCCTGCAGCGCGACGATCTGCGCCGCCGGACGCCCCCCCGATGCCCTGAGCATGCCGTCTCTGACCCGCGCCCACTTCTCCGCGTACCCCAGGCTCCCCCCTTGCATGTTCCATGTGTACAGAGGGACTTCGGGGGCGCTTCGGGCTTGGTTGGGAGCCACTGCCAGCTCCAGTGCGACGACCCCGCCCCTTTCCACGACCCGAACCCGGACATCGACATCGTCCCCGTTCCAACGGTTGTCGATCATCGCCGTCTGCCAGGGCGCGAAGGTCGCCTGGACCATTCCTCGAAGAAGCTCGACCGGGTGCGCGGTCAGCGGCGCTCCCGCGCGCTGCGCCGCCAACGCGACGTACGCGTGCATGCGGTACAGGCTCGCGAGCACGGCAAGCCGGTTTCTCCGATCCGTCGAGGCCCCGAGCGAGAAATCCGCTAGATTGGCCTGGTCGTTGAACGCCGCAGAGAGGCCCACTGCGACGGAGGACTCGATAGCCGCCTCGTTGCCCGCCGCTCTCGCGGCCCCCACCAATCTCGACGACACCGCCCATTCCAGATAGTGAGCCGTGTGAAGGGCCGCTAGCGAGTCGTTGCGCACCTCGCGCAGCACTTGCGTCACGACATCCTCGATAGTGTTGACAAGCAATTGCAGGTTCGCGGCGCTCGTGGTGATTCCTTCGCGTATAGCTTCCGCGAGGCGTGGTATCGGCGACATGAGTCATCCAGTCCTTAGAACAGGCAGGCTGAGTTCGAACTTCGGCATCGCGCCAAAGGCAGCGCAAAACCGGAAACAATGAAGATCCGTCCCGGTCGGAACATATATCCTCAATACTGATACGAAACACCAAAATTCGACGTGCCTGCCAGCCGAAACCGCGCGAGGTCGGATCCGACTGCTTGTCCGCGAATAGGCAGCATCTGATTTCCTTCGTTCAGACTGCCAATCGAAATCTTGGCTGATTGTGATTTATCGTTGCTTTTCTAGGATCATTTCGAGAAACAAGCACGGAATCGCTCGACGAGGTCTGAGGATCTCAAAATGCTAGTCCGAAAACCGCCGAAACGGAACTAAAAATACGGGCTGCTCCAACCTGAGCCGCGCCCCGGATTCCATGTCTTGCGAACCTGGAGAGAGGCTGTCCGATAATTCTGTTGACAAGTTAACCGTACACAATTGCCATGCGCTCGGACAAGGGTTAATTGTAATAAGTTTTGTTCGCGCAGGTCACCTCGGCGTGTCTCGCCCTTAAACTAATCGCAGGCAAGGTTACTCTTGCCTAAGTAATGTCGGCAAGGTCGCGCTCTTGCCGCAGAGGCCTCGTGACAGGATTCCTGAGCAACGCTCTTGCCGCCGTCCCAGGTCGTCGGGACCAGATCACGTTAATCGAATTCCCGGCCAACGTTTTCTTGTCGTCGCGAGCCGCGACCCGCCACCGACAGTCCGCCGCATGGCCAGGACTGCGGAAGATTCCTCCGCTACAGCCTGGCCCTGCCCTCGCCGCGGCCTTTGCCCACGTAGTCACCGCCCGGGCGCGGCGGCTCGTTGGAGACGAAGCAGTTCGCCGTTGAGGGCGGCGATCTCTTGTTTCAGGTCTTTGATCTCCCTGTCCTTCTTCGAGAGCTCGCTCTTGTGCTCGTGTTCTTGGGCTGTCATTTTGCGGCGCAGCGCCGATGCGACCGTACCCTCTTCCTGTTCGGGCGCAGGCCTGATGCCGGGGCGGGCGGGCTCGGGCGGAGCGGCGCTGCGCGTCGAGGTCGAGGGCCGCGACGGCTTTGTCCCGGTTCGGCGAGGTCGTGCCCCGGTGCGCTTCCCCGCCCGCTGGGCGTTGTCGAGGACGGCTTGGTGGGCTCCTCGGGTCTGGATCTGCAGCAGCGGCAGACGGTCCTTCGTCCCCGCTCCGGCGACGGCGGAGCGGCTCTGGGCGTCGGTTTCGAGCCGGTCGATGATCGCGTCGAGGGAGCGGATCTCGCGCAGGCGCTGGGCGACCCAGACGTTCTGGTCGCCCAGCTCGGGGTAGATCAGCTGTATGCGCTCATCTGGATCAGCCTGAAGATCCTCGGCACCGATGAGGACGCGGTGGCCAAAGCGTTCATCTGGCTCGACGAAGAACCAGATGAAGCGGAGCCCGATACCGGACATAGCGACTAACCGCACAGCCGTTGGCGCATCTCGCCACCTCGATTGATCACAGAACTACTTGATCATCTACCCAGCTCAGCCGTGGTTCGCCGCCGCAAGAGGCACATGCCCATGTTCCAACGCAACGTGGCGGGTACGGCCTGATCAGGGGTTAATGAATTTCCGCCCAGTCCCATGCTAGGGAGCATCTCCCACATCCGAACCGATACAGGCCGCTCCGCTTCCGCTAGCTTTCGTCGTTTGCCAGCTTGTGGTCGAGGACTCGCACGAGGTCGCTGATGTTCATGTCGAGGGCGACAGCGGTGCGCAGGACCATGCCGAGGCCCGGAGCCATGCGTGCTTGCTCCCACAGGTGGACGGTTTGTTTCTCCACGCCGATGGC
>NZ_JBOFQF010000041.1:0-48326 GCF_051660745.1 Segniliparus sp.
GGCGGGGCCCCCACAGCTCTTCACGCGGCGATCAGAGCCCGAGGGACCGGCCGATGATCTCTTTCATGATCTCCGACGTCCCGCCGTAGATGGTCTGGATCCGAGAGTCGACGTACGCCTGGGCGATCGGGTACTCCAGCATGTAGCCGTAGCCGCCGTGCAGCTGCAGGCAGCGGTCCACCACGTGCAGCTGTTTCTCGGTGGCGTAGAGCTTCGCGATCGCGGCGTCCGGGATCGACAGCTCGCCCCGCACGTGGAACTCGATGCTGCGGTCGACCAGGGCCCGCACGGCGGCGGACTCCGCCGAGAGCTCGGCGAGCTGGAACCGGGTGTTCTGGAACTTCCCGATCGGCTTGCCGAACGCCTTGCGGTTCTGCACGTAGTCGAGCGTCGTCTTGATGGCGAACTCGATCACCGAGGCCGCCCCCGCCGCGATGCTCAGCCGCTCCTGCGCAAGGTTCTGCATGAGGTAGGTGAAGCCCTTGCCGATCTCGCCGAGCACGTTCTCCTTGGGCACCACGACGTTCTCGAAGAACAGCTCGGCGGTGTCCTGGCCGCGCAGACCGATCTTCTCCAGCTTGCGGCCCCGTTCGAAGCCAGGCATCCCGCGCTCGACCACGAACAGGCTCAGCCCCTTCGCGCCGGAGCCCGGCTCCGTCTGCGCGACCACGATCACCAGGTCGGCGTTGATGCCCGACGAGATGAAGGTCTTGGCCCCGTTGATCACCCACTCGTCGCCTTTTTGGACCGCAGCGGTCTGGATGCCCTGCAGGTCGCTGCCGGTGCCCGGCTCGGTCATCGCGATGGCGAGGATCGTCTCCCCCGAGCAGGCGCCGGGGAGCCAGCGCTGCTTCTGCTCCTCGTTCGCGGTCTCCAGGAGGTAGGGCAGGACGATGTCGTTGTGCAGCGCGATGGTGAGCGAGGAGATCTGCGCGGCGACCAGCTCCTCGGTGAGGATCACGTTGAACCGGAAGTCGTCCACGTCGCCGCCGCCGTATTCGGCGGGGACCGCCATCCCGAGGAAGCCGCCCTTGCCCGCTTCGAGCCAGGTCTCACGGTCCACGAGGCCCTTCTCGAGCCACTCCTCCCGCTTCGGGATGGCGTGCTGGCGCAAAAAGCTCCGGAACGACTCCCGGAACAGCTCGTGTTCTTCCTCGAAAAGAGTTCGCTTCATTGTGTCTCCAGTCGGCTTCGAGACCGTGTAACCGGCCTCACGCATTAGTTTCCAGCTGCTCAAATCCACGAAATCCCTGCGTTATGTGAATCGTGGTTAGCATGCTGCAGGCAGAAGTGTACTCCTGCGCCGAGGTGGGGTGCGTCGCGCCCGCACTAGGATGTGAGCTGTGCGCCGCCAACACCTCTCGCATTGGGGAACGTTCCAAGTCGAGACGGACGGGCGCGACGTCTCGCGCGTGCATCCCTACCCGCTCGACCCCGACCCTTCTCCCCTGCTCGGCAATATCCCCGGCTCGATCACGCACCGGTCCAGAATCCGGGGGCCCGCCGTCCGGCGCGGCTGGCTCGAACACGGCCCGGGGCCGAGCGACCGGCGCGGAGCCGACGAGTTCGTGTCTGTCACCTGGGACGAGGCGACCGAGCTGTTGGCCGCGGAGGTGCGCAGAGTCATCGACGCGCATGGCAACGGGGCGATCTACGGCGGCTCCTACGGATGGGCCAGCGCGGGCCGCTTCCACCACGCCCAGAGCCAAGTCCACCGTTTCCTGAACTGCGCGGGCGGATACACCGCGTCGCGCAACACCTATTCGACCGGCGCGGCGGAGGTGATCATGCCGCACGTCCTCGGCTTGGACGACGAGGTGTACCGGGAGGCCACGAGCTGGAGCGTCATCGCCGAGCACACCGAGCTCCTCGTCGCGTTCGGCGGGATCGCCCTCAAGAACTCCAGCGTCAACCCCGGCGGCTCCTCCGTGCACCCGGCCCGGCAGTCCGCAGGCAGGCTGGTCGACCGGGGAGGGCAGATCGTCTCGGCGAGCCCGCTGCGCGCAGATCTGCCCGACTCGCGCGCGCGGTGGCTCTCCCTCCTCCCCGGCTCCGATGTCGCGGTGATGCTCGCGCTCGCGTATGCGCTGGCCGAGGAGGGGCTGCACGACACGTCCTTCTTGGAGCGCTATTGCGTCGGCTGGCCGGAATTCGAGCGCTACCTCCTCGGCGAGACGGACGGGAGGCCGAAGACTCCGGGCTGGGCCGAGACGATCAGCGGCGTCCCCTCCGGCGAGATCGCCCTGCTCGCCAGGGAGATGGCGCGCAAGCGCACCCTGGTCGCGGTCAGCTGGTCGCTCCAGCGGACCAAGCACGGCGAGCAGGCGCCCTGGGCCGGGATGGCCCTCGCCGCCATGCTGGGCCAGGTGGGCCTGCCTGGCGGGGGTTTTGTCCACGGGCTCGGCGCGACGAACGGCATCGGCGTCCCGAAAGCCCCCTTCGCCATGCCGAGGTTCCCCCAGGGCCGAAACCCGGTGCGGTCCTTCATCCCCGTCGCCGCCGTCGCCGAGCTGCTGCTGCGCCCCGGCGAAGAGCTGGACTACGACGGGTCGCGCCTGCGCCTGCCGGATGTCAAGCTCGTCTGGTGGGCGGGCGGCAACCCCTTCCACCACCAGCAGAACCTGCCCCGCCTGCGCCGGGCCTTCCGCCGCCCGGACACCATCGTGGTGAACGACCCGTACTGGACGGCGACGGCCAAGCACGCGGACATCGTGCTCGCCTCGACGACCTCGTACGAGCGAGACGACATCTCCGGGGCGAACAACGAGCCGCTGCTCGTGGCGATGCAGCAGGCGGCGGAGCCGTTCGCCGACTCCCGCGACGACTACGAGACGTTCGCCGCGCTCGCCGGGGCGCTCGGGTTCGGCGGGGCCTTCACCGAGGGGCGCACGGCGCGGCAGTGGCTGGTCCACATGTACGAGACGTGGCGCGCCGAGCGGGTCCTGGACACGGTCGCGCTCAGCGGGCTGCCGGACTTCGAGGAGTTCTGGGCTCGCGGACACATCGAGCTGCCTCTCCCGGACGGGCAGACCTTCCTCTCGGCGTTCCGGGCGGACCCCGGCGGCCGCCCCTTGCCCACGCCCTCGGGGCGGATCGAGATCTTCTCGAAGACCGTCGACTCCTTCGGCTACCCCGACTGCGTCGGGCACCCGGCCTGGTACGAGCCCACGGAGTGGCTCCGGGGGGCAAGGGCGGACCGGTTCCCGCTGCACCTGATCGCCAATCAGCCCCGAACCAGGCTGCACAGCCAGCTCGACCACGGCGCGACGAGCCAGGAGTCCAAAATCCAAGGACGCGAGCCGATCCGGATCCACCCGGCGGACGCCGCCGAGCGAGGCCTCCGGACGGGCGACGTCGCACGGGTCTTCAACGACCGGGGATCCTTGCTCGCGGGCGTCGTCGTCGACGACGGGCTGCGCGAACGCGTGGCGCAGCTGTCGACCGGTGCCTGGTTCGACCCGGTGGACCCCGCCGACCCGGACTCCCCGTGCGGGCATGGCAATCCGAACGTCCTGACGAGCGACGAGCTCAGCTCCTCGCTGGCGCAGGGCTGCACCGGCCAGCATGTGCTCGTCCAGATCGAGCGCTATGACGGGGAGCTGCCCCCCATCCGCGCCTACGACCCGCCAGTCATAACTGCAAGGAACGGGCGATGATCTCTTTCATGATCTCCGAGGCACCGCCATATATGGTCTGCACCCTGGCGTCCAGGTAGAGCTGGGCGACCGGGCACTCGCGCAAGGAGCCCTCCCCGCCGTGCAGCCGCAGGCACCGGTCCACGACATACAGCTGCTTCTCGGTCGCGTAGAGCTTCGCGGCCGAGGCCTCGGCGGCGGTCAGCCCGCCGCCGAGGTGGACCTCCACGCAACGGTCCACCAGCGCTCGCACGGCCGCCTGCTCGGCCACGAGGTCCGCGAGGACGAACCTGGTGCTCTGGGACTTCCCGACCGGCTTGCCGAGCGCCGTGCGGCCACGCACGTGGTCGATGGTCGTCTCGACCGCGAGATCGATGGCCGCAGCCGCCGCGACCGCGATGGCGAGCCGCTCTTGGGGCAGGTTCTGCATGAGGTAGGCGAAGCCCTTGCCCACCTCGCCGATCACGTTCTCCTTGGGCACCAGGACGTCTTCGAAGAAGAGCTCGGCGGTGTCCTGCGCGCGCAGGCCGACCTTCTCCAGCTTGCGCCCGCGCTCGAACCCCGGCATGCCGCGCTCCAGCGCGAAAAGGGTGATCCCCTTGGCCCCCGAGCCCGGCTCCGTCTGCGCCGTGACGACGACGAGGTCCGCGTTCATGCCGTTCGAGATGAAGATCTTCGACCCGTTGACCAGCCAGTCGTCGCCTTCGCGCGCCGCGCTCGTCGTGATGCCCTGCAAATCGCTGCCCGCGCCGGGCTCGGTCATCGCGACCGCGAGGATCCGCTCCCCCGACGCCACCCCCGGCAGCCAGCGCCGCTTCTGCTCCTCGGTGCCGAGCGAGAGCAGGTAGGGCAGGGTCATGTCCTCTTGGTAGGTGACTCCTGCCCCGCTCACCCGCGCCCGGACGATCTCCTCGACAAGGACGGCGTTGAACCGGAAGTCGTCCAAGCCGCCCCCGCCGAGCTCGACGGGGATCGCCGTGCCGAGAAAACCGCGCTCGCCCATCGCCAGCCAGAAGTCCCGGTCCACGGCGCCCCGTTCGAGCCAGGCTTCCCGGTTCGGGACGGCGCGGCGGCGCAGGAACGACCGGAACGACTCGCGGAACAGGTCGTGCTCTTCCCGGAAAAGTGTGCGGCGCATCACATTATCAGCCTACGCGCCCCGGCCTGCGGCGCAGACCGCCGGAGCCTGGCTACGGAGCCGCTTCGGCGAGGAGCTGGTCGGCGAGCTCCTGCGGCACCACGGCGCGCACGAAGGTCCCGCCATCGCTCTCGCGCGATTCGAGCACCTGGCCTGCGGCGCAGATCTGGGCGAGGAGCTCGGGGCGGCCCTCGGGGACGACGCCCGAGGCCTCGACCCGCGCCTGTTCCCCCGACCTGGCGGCGAGTATCTCCCCGATCTTGCCCTTGAGCTCCGCGATGCCGGTCCCGGTTCGGGCGGAGACCAGGATCGCGGCGGGGAAAGCGTTGCGCAGCGCGGCGAGTTCGACCGCGTCGACGAGGTCGGCCTTGTTGAGCACCACGATCTCCGGCGGCCACGGAGCCTCCGCCTTCGCGAAGACGTCGCCCAGAATCTCCCGCACGACTCGGACCTGGTCCGACGGCCGTGCGTCCGAGGCGTCCACGACATGCACGAGCACGTCCGCGTCGGTCGCCTCCTCCAGGGTGGAGGCGAACGCCTCCACCAGCTGCGTCGGGAGGTGGCGGACGAAGCCGACGGTGTCGGTGATGGTGAACGAGCCGCTGGTCTCGCCCCAGCTCTTCCGGGTGGTCGGGTCCAGCGTGGCGAAGAGCTCGTCGCGGATGATGACCGAAGCCCCGGTGAGCGCGCCGAGCAGGCTCGACTTCCCTGCGTTGGTGTAGCCGACGATGACCACAGACGGGATCTGGTTGCGCTCGCGCAGCGAGCGCTTCGTCCCCCGGACCTTGCGCATCCCCTTCAGCTCGCCGCGCAAGCGGGAGATCCGCTCGCGGATCCTGCGGCGGTCGGTCTCGATCTTCGTCTCGCCGGGACCGCGAAGGCCGACGCCGCCGTTCGCGCTGCCCGCGCGACCGCCCGCCTGTCGGGACAGCGTCTGGCCCCAGCCCCGCAGCCTGGGCAGGAGGTACTGCAGCTGCGCCAGCTGCACCTGCGCCTTGCCCTCTTTGGACGTGGCGTGCTGGGCGAAGATATCGAGGATGAGCGCGGTCCGGTCGATGACCTTCACCCCGACCTGCTGCTCCAAGGTCCGCAGCTGCGCGGGGGTGAGCTCGCCGTCGCAGATGACCGTGTCCGCCCCCGTCTCGGCGACCACCGCCTTGAGCGAGGCGACTTTGCCCGAGCCGATGTAGGTGGCGGCGTCGGGTTTGTCCCGACGCTGCACGATGCCTTCGAGCACCTCCGAACCAGCCGTTCGAGCGAGGGCGGCGAGCTCTCGGATGCTCGCGTCCGCCTCGGCCGATTCCCGTTTCGGCCACACGCCGACCAGGACGACCCGCTCCAGGCGCAGCTGGCGGTACTCGACCTCGGTGACGTCGGAGAGCTCCGTGGACAGGCCAGGCACCCGGCGCATCGAGTCGCGCTCTTCCCAGAGCCACTCCGCTTCCTCTTGGACCGTCTCCCAGCCGGACGTGGACGCAGACGCGGACCAGCCGGAGGGGGACTCGGCGCGGCGGGGTTTGGATTCAGGGTGCGACATAGCAGGTTTCATCTTGCCCGAGGAACATCGCGCCGCGCATCCCCTTATTGCGAGCCAGCGCCGTTCCGATCAACACCGTTTCCACTGCCTCTGATCGAATTCGCCGCGCGCGACGAGGACGGATGGGCCGCGCAGCACTGCGGAGCCGTCCGAACCGACCCGCACGTTGACCTCGCCCCCCGGGGAGGCGACGACGGCTTCGCCGGTCCCCGACCCGAGCTCGGCGAGCAGCACGGCGGCGACGGCGACCGACCCGGTCCCGCACGCCTTGGTCTCCCCAACCCCGCGCTCGTGCACGCGCAACGTGGCCTTCTCGGGCGAGTGCGGGACGACGAACTCGATGTTCACCCCTTCCGGGAACACGTTCGTGTCGTACTCGGGCTGGCGGGCGAGGTCGAGCTCGGCCAGCCCGGCGAGCCCGAGATCGGGTGCGAGGCACACCAGATGCGGGTTCCCGACATCCACAGCGGTCCCCGAGAACACCTCGCCGGACGGCAAGGCCGCGGCGGAGGCTCCGCCGAGGCGCACCCGGCCCATCTCCACCGAGACTTCGGCGCTGCCTTCGTCGAAAGCGACCAGCCGGACCCGCTTCGCGCCCGCCCGCGTCCCGATCACATGCTCGTCGCGCAGGTCGAGGCCGCTCGCGCGGAGGAAATGGGCGAAGACCCTCGCCCCGTTGCCGCACATCTGGACCGCGCCGCCGTCGGCGTTGCGGTAGTCCATGAACCAGTCCTCTTCGCCGATCCCCTCGGGCAGCTCCGCGATCTCTCCCGCGGCCAGCAGCGCGCCCGCCCGAGCCGCCCGCAGCAGGCCGTCGCCGCCGATCCCCGCACGGCGGTCGCAGATGCGCGCGACGCGCTCGGCGCTCAAGCTCAGCTCCGCGTCGGGGTCGGCGAGCAGCACGAAGTCGTTCTGCGTGCCGTGGCCCTTGGCGAACGGCACCGCCGCGTCGAACGAGATCGCGAGAGCGGAGACCATCAGCCCAGTCTACTCTCGCCGCCCTGCTCGTCGAGCACGGCGAGCGTCTGGCCGACAAGGTCGTCCGCCCCCGCGTCGAGCCACCGGACGCGGCTGTCCCGCCGGAACCACGAGCGCTGGCGGCGCACGTGGCGGCGGGTCCGCATGGTCGTGTCCGCGACAGCCTCGGCCTCGCTCGTCCGACCGTCGAGGACCGCGAGGACCTGGGCGTAGCCGATCAGCTTCGGCGCGGTGACCCCCTCGCGCAAACCCCGTGCCACCAGCTCCTCCACCTCGGCCACGAGCCCGGCCTCGAACATCGCCTCGGTGCGCAGCGCGATCCGCCCGTCCAGCTCCTCGGTCTCCCGGTCCAGCCCGATGATCCGCGCGCCCCACCGCGCCGGGCCGCCGCGCTGGGGCATCGTGGCCGCGTAGGGCTCGCCGGTGAGCGTCACGACCTCCAGCGCCCGGACCACTCTGCGCTCGTCGTTCGGCTCGATCGCCGAGGCGGCCGCCGGGTCGAGCGCCGCGAGGCGCCGGTGCAGCGCCTGCGCGCCGACCTCGCCGAGCTCCTGCTCCAGCCGGGCGCGCAGCTGCGGGTCGGTGGCCGGGATCCGCCATTGGTCGAAGAGGGCTTGCACGTACATCATCGAGCCGCCCACCACGACCGGGACGCGGCCTCGTCCGATGATCGCCGCCACGTCTGCCGAGGCCGCCTCCTGGTATCGCGCGACAGTGGCCGTCTCCACGACGTCGAGCACGTCGATCTGGTGGTGCGGCACGCCCCGGCGCTCCTCGGCGGAGGGTTTCGCGGTCCCGATGTCCATCCCCCGGTACTGGGCGGCCGAGTCGATGTTCACCACTTCGCCGCCGAGTCGCAGGGCGAGCTCAACGCCGAGCTGAGACTTGCCCGTCGCGGTCGGCCCGATCACCGCTATCGGAGCAAGATTCCCAGTCACAAGCAGTACCCTATGCCAGAGTTGTAGAAACCTGGTTGAATAGGCTCAACGAGAGAACCGGTCGCGTGCGATCCGAACACGGCCGGGAGGAGAACGAAGGACTGATGAACGCCGAAGCCCCGACCCAAACTGCCCCGAAACCCAGCCCGGCGGCGATTGGGAGGCCACGCCCCGCGCCGAGGCCCGGCTCGCCCGCAGCGGCGAAGACCGGCGGGACGGTGCGCTCGAACCCCGCACGTTACGGACGAATCGACGAGGACGGCGCGGTCTGGCTCACCACGCCGGACGGCGAGCGCCAGATCGGCGTGTGGGAGGCGGGCACCACCGAAGAGGGCCTCGCGCATTTCGGCCGCCGGTTCGAAGACCTCGCGACCGAGGCCGAGCTCTTGCGCTCCCGGCTGGAGAAGGGCGGCGACGCGCGCAAGACGAAAGCAGCCGCGGAAGAGCTGCTGCGCGGTCTGCCGGACGCCGCCGCGCTCGGCGACTTCGCCGCGCTGCACGAACAACTCGCCGCGCTCGTGGCACGAGCCGAGGAGGCGCAGGCCGGAGACCGGGAGCGCCGAGCCGCCCACAAGCAGGAGGCCGCCGCCGAGCGGGAACGGCTCGCCCAGGAGGCCGAGCAGATCGCGCGCAGCTCCACCGATTGGAAAGCGGCAGGCCAACGGCTGCGCGACATCCTGGAGCAGTGGAAGACCATCAAGGGCCTCGACCGTGACACGGACGAGGCCCTGTGGGCCAGGTACAAAGCGGCCAGAGAGCAGTTCAACAACCGCCGCCAGACCCATTTCGCCGAGCTCGACCGAACCCGCGCCCAGGCCAAGCAGCGCAAGGAGGAGCTCGTCGCGAAAGCCGAGGAGCTCGCCAAGACCGTCGACGGCGAGTCCTCCCCGGCAGGCTTCCGGGAGATCCGCGCGGCGTGGAAGAAGCTCGGGCCCGCCTCGCGCGAGGACGAGAACCAGCTCTGGGCGCGGCTCAACGCCGCGCAAGACGCGTTCTCCGCCGCGCAGGACGAGAAGGAGACGGAGCATCTCGCCGAGTACGAGGCGAACGCCACCGCGAAAGAGGCGCTGATCGCCCGGCTCGAACGCATCGACCCGAAGGACAAGCTCGCCGAGGCGCGCAGCGTGCTGCGCGAAGTCCGCGACCGGTGGGAGAAGATCGGCCAGGTCCCCAAGGACCGCGTGAAAGAGCTCTCCCGACGGCTGCAGGAGGCCGCCGCGCGGGTCGAAGAGGCCGATCGGCGCAGCTGGACGAAATCCGACCCGGAGCTCAAGGCCCGCGCGCAGCAATTCGTCGAGCGCGCCGAGCAGTTCGAGGCGCAGGCCGCGAAAGCCAAGGCCAAAGGCAAGCTCAAAGACGAGCAGAAGCTGCTCGAGCAGGCGCAGCAATGGCGCCAGTGGGCCGAGCAGGCACAGACCGCCGTCGACAACTGATCTCTGCCGAGCGCAGGCAGGGTGAGAGTCTTGCTACACTCGGGCATGCCTGATGTGACTGGAAGCACTGCTCCCCCGACCGCGTTCCGCTGGCCGGAGCGACGCGACCATGGAGTCCGGTCCCGTGTGCGCGGCGCCGTGAAACGGCTCACGGGGTTCGACCTCTACCCCGACGAGGAGACCGCGCGCCGGTTCGGCGAGCTGCTGCGCGCGGGCGATCCGACAGCGGAGCGTTTCGTCGCCGAGACCTACCACGGCGAGCTCGGCCCGACCCGCTCGCGCGAGCTGCTCGAACGCGCCCTCGCGCTGGGCGTCGACCACGTGCCCGAGGCCCCCGAGTCCATGCGGGCGCTCTTCGAGGAGTTCGAGCGCGTCCCCGACTGGGTGGACCCCGGACTGGTCGAGCGCGGCGCGGCGGTGTGGCGGCGGTGGGGATACGCGATGGGGGCCATGGCCAACGCCGCGACCATGGACACCTACACCGAGGGCTCCCTGGCCATCCCCCTGTCGCTTTCCGGCGGATACGCGGGCGAGCGGGCGCTCAACCGCTATCTGGAGACCAGCCGCTGGTGGGTGGAAGTCTGCCGTCCCGGCGCCGTCCTCACGCCGGGCTCGCCCGGCCGGAGCATCTCGCTCAAAGTCCGGGTCATGCACGTCTCCGTCCGCCAAAGGGTGGCCGAGCACCCGGAGTGGGACGAGGCGCGCTGGGGGCTGCCGATCAGCCAAGTGGAGATGATGCTCACCCTGATCGGCGGCACGGTCGCCCCTGGGATCGGGCTCACCGCGCTCGGCTATCTCACCTCGAAATCGGAGATCGAGGCGGCGCTGCACTTCAACCGCTATCTCGGACACCTCGTGGGGCTGCGCTGCGACGACATCTTCCCCCGCACTGTCGGCGAAGGCCTGCGTCTGCTCTACCTCTTCGACAACGCCCGGTCCTACGACTCCGGCGAGCACGGGCGCGAGCTCGTCGAGTCGTTCGTGCCCGCCTTCGCGCCGGGCCCGCAGCACCGCGGCCTCACCCGGCTTCGCAGGCTCTTGCACCTGAACATCATGGCGGCGCACGCCCGGTTGTTCATGATGCCGTGGAACCACCGCCGCTACCGGCTGCCCGCGCCGTGGCTCGGACTCACGATCCTGTTCGGGCGAGCGCCGTTCGTCGTTGTCGCGGAACTGGCCAGACGGCTGCATCCGGCGGTCGACCGCTTCTGGCAGCGCCAGTCGTTCCGGTCCTGGGAGCGCTGGCTGCGCTGGCAGTCCGAAGGCTCGGCCGAGGCGTTCGAGGCGGCCCGCACGCTCAGGCGGTGACCATCACTGCGCGCCGAGGCGGGCCGTCGTCAACCGCACCCAGTTGAACGCGATCACGACGATCAGCACGACCGCGAGGTACAGGCCCGTCGCCGCCCCCGCGTGCGTGCCATGGCCCGCCAGGCTGGTCTGGCTGTGCCACACCGCGAGGACCCCGAGCGCCGACGACACGCACGAAGCCGCCGCCGCGAGGAACGCCGCGCCCCAACGGCGCAGCACGAGCGCGAGCACCGAGACCACGAGGTCCGCCACGACGAAGAAGACGAAAAGCCGCGCGATCTTCGAGACCTGGCCGATCTGCTGCGGCCAGCCTCCGGCGACGAGCTCGCGGCCGAGCGCGTGCGCTCCGTTCGCCCCGACGAACGGGACGACGAGCAAATCCGCGACCAGGAGGAACACGGCCACGGCCACGACGAACAGCCGAGCCGACGGCTCGATCTCGGCGAGGATCCGGCGCTCGCTGGCCCGCAGCTCCGACTCGAGCTCGGCGAGCGCGTCGGGCACGGGCTCTTTGCCGTCGGTGCTCATTGGGCCGCGATCAGGAGCGAGACGACCGGGATGACGCAGGCGAGGAGCATGACCACCGCGAGAAGCACGACCGTGAGGACCAGGCCCGGAGCCTTTTGCGGCGCATGGCCGATCGCGCCCTTGAGCCAGGCAATCGTCGGAGCCTGGTAGAAGACGGGCACGGTTTGGCCGGGCTGCACGAACACCGGCAGGCTCGCCCGCCCCATCGGCCACAAATACCGGGTGTGGATCTCCACGAGATGCTGGCCTGGAGCGACGGGCAGCAGTTGTTTGCCCCACTTGCGGACCAGTTCGACGCCGTCGACGCTCGCCGAAGGCCCGGTGAGGAAAAGCACCAGCGCGAGCCAGAAAAAGCCCGTGTCCAACGCGATGGCGCCGGAGCCTTCGGGCGAGCCTGCGGCATACAGATCTGGAGCCTGCTGCCCGTAGGGGCTGGGCGCTTGGGGCGCGAAACCCTGCGGCGCGTAAGGGTTCGGGGACGCGTACGGGTTCGGAGCAGGAGCCTGCGGCGCATACGGGCTCGGAGCCTGCGACGGGGGCGGAAAACCCTGCTGCGCGTAGGGGTTCGGGGCAGGAGCCTGCGCGAAACCCTGCGGCTGCGGGGGGAAGGTTTGCGGCGGGGTCGCGGCGGGCGAACCGTACAGGCCCTGCCCGCCGTCCTCGTCCTCCCGGTCGGGCCGGGGCGCGGGGCGAATCCTCATCTTCTCGAACGGGTCGTCGCTGCCAGGGCCGATTGACGGTGTGGACACGATGCTGTTTTCCTTCCTCAGCGCTCAGTTCTCATCGCTCGGCCCTCATCGGTCACCGAACGGGCATCAACGGCAGCCCGAGCGAAACCCCTGCCTCTTTGCCCGGCGACGCCCCCTCGACCGCCTGCGGGGCAGCGTACCTGTCGCCTGCCTTCGTCGGCCGATGCGTCCCCGGCACTGCTGTCCCGATGAGATGGTGCGGGGCAGCGTGGGAGATCTGGGCGCGGACGAAGTCCCCCGGCCGCAGCTCGACACCGTCGAGCCGCGAGAAGTGCACGAGCCTGCCGTCGCGGGCCCGCCCCGAGATCCTCGCGGTCTGCGCGTTCTTCTTGCCCTCGTGCGGCGCCGCCACGAGCAGCTCGACCTCGCGGCCCAGCTGCTTCTCGTTCTCCTCCAGGCAGATCTTCTCCTGCAAGTCCACGAGGCGCTGGTAGCGCTCCGTGACGACTTCTTTGGCCACTTGGTCGGGCAGCTCCGCCGCAGGAGTCCCCGGACGCTTGGAGTATTGGAAGGTGTAGGCGCTCGCGAACCTCGCCTCGGCGACCACGTCGAGGGTCGCCTGGAAGTCCTCTTCGGTCTCGCCGGGGAACCCGACGATGATGTCTGTGGTGATCGCCGCGTCGGGCAGCATCTCGCGGACCCGGCGCACGATCGAGAGGTACTTGGCGGACCGGTACGAGCGGCGCATCGCCTTGAGGACCTGGTCGGAGCCGGACTGCAACGGCATGTGCAGGTGCGGGCAGACATTCGGGGTCTCCGCCATCGCGAGCACGACGTCCTCGGTGAACTCGGCCGGGTGCGGCGAGGTGAAACGCACTCGTTCGAGGCCGTCGACCTCGCCCATCGAGCGCAAGAGCTTCGCGAACGCGCCCCGGTCCCTCGCCAGCGCCGGGTCGGCGAAGGAGGACCCGTACGCGTTCACGTTCTGGCCGAGAAGCGTCACTTCGAGCACGCCCTCGGCGACCAGGGCGCGCACCTCGGCGACGATCTCTTCCGGCGCGCGGTCGAGCTGCTTGCCGCGCAGCGACGGGACGATGCAGAACGTGCAGGTGTTGTTGCAGCCGACGGCGATGGAGACCCAGCCCGCGTGCAGCGAGTCCCGTTTGCTCGGCAACGCGGACGGGAAGGCCTGGAGCGAGTCGACGATCTCGACCTGCGCGGCCTTGTTATGCGCCGCGCGGCGCAAAAGCGCGGGCAAGGAGCCGATGTTGTGGGTCCCGAACACCACGTCCACCCACGGCGCCTTGCGCAGCACCGTGTCCCCGTCTTTCTGCGCGAGGCAGCCGCCGACGGCGATCTGCATCCCCGGATTCGCGTCTTTGACCGGCCGCAGATGCCCGAGCGTCCCGTACAGGCGGTCGTCGGCGTTCTCCCGCACCGCGCAGGTGTTGAACACGACAACATCGGCTGTCTGGCCCGCCTCGGCCTTGACGTGCCCGTCCTCCTCCAAGAGCCCCGCGAGGCGCTCCGAGTCGTGCACGTTCATCTGGCAGCCGAACGTGCGCAACTCGTATGTGCGGGACGAAGCCATGCGTTCACCGACAACGGGCGGGGCGGAGTCGTCAGGCACGCGACAAGGTTACTCCCGGTCGGACCTTTCGGCCAAAAAGACGGTAGAGTGCGGCCATGAACACGACGGGGCCTCCCATGATCGAGATCACCGGGGTCAACACAAGCAGTTCAGCGGCGAGCACCACGCGCGCAGACAGGACACAGCATGCCTGACGCCTCCCCTCCCATGATCGAGATCACCGGGGTCAACAAGTATTTCGGTGAGCACCACGCGCTCAAAGACGTGGACCTCGCCGTGCCATCGGGCCAAGTGGTCGTCGTGCTCGGCCCGTCCGGGTCGGGGAAGTCCACCCTGTGCCGGACCATCAACCGGCTCGAACCGATCAACTCCGGGTCCATCTCCATCGACGGGGTCCCGCTGCCCGAGGAGGGCAAGGCGCTCACCAAGCTGCGCGCGGAAGTCGGCATGGTCTTCCAGTCGTTCAACCTCTTCGCGCACCTGACCATCCTGGAGAACGTCATGCTGGCCCCGGTCAAGGTGCGGGGCCTCGCCAAATCCGCCGCGAAGGAGCTCGCCGAGAAGCTGCTCAACCGGGTCGGCATCGGCGAGCAGGCGAACAAGCACCCCGCGCAGCTCTCCGGCGGGCAGCAGCAGCGCGTCGCGATCGCCCGCGCCCTCGCGATGAGCCCGAAGGTGATGCTCTTCGACGAGCCGACTTCGGCGCTCGACCCGGAGATGGTGGGGGAAGTCCTCGATGTGATGACCTCGCTCGCCAAAGACGGCATGACCATGGTGGTGGTGACCCACGAGATGGGCTTCGCGCGCAAAGCCGCCGACCGGGTCGTCTTCATGGCCGACGGCAGAATTGTCGAAGACTCCGATCCGCAGTCCTTCTTCACCGCGCCGAAATCGGACCGCGCGAAAGATTTCCTGAGCAAGATCCTTCCCCACTGATGAACCGGCCCCCTTGGCGAAACCGCGCCGCGCTCGCCGTCCTCGCCGCAGCGCTGGCGCTGGTGGGCGCTGGCTGCGGATCGGGCGGCGGGACCCGCGATGTGCTGGCCGACGCGAAAGCGGGCCATCTGGTCATCGGGGTGAAATTCGACCAGCCGGGCGTCGGGGAGCGCAGGCCGGACGGCTCCATGCACGGGCTCGACATCGATGTCGCCACCTACGTCGCGGGCGAGCTCGGCGTGCCGAAGGACCGCATCTCCTGGCGCGAGGCCCCGTCCCCGAACCGCGAGAACCTTTTGCGCAACGGCGAGGTGGACTTCATCGTCGCCTCGTATTCCATCAGCGGGGCCCGGCTCAACGTCGTGGACTTCGCGGGCCCGTACTTCCACGCCGGGCAGTCCCTCCTCGTGCGCGCGGACGAGGACTCCATCGCCGACGTGGCCTCGCTGAACTCCGGCAAGAGGCTCTGCTCGGTGACGGGCTCGACCCCGGCGCAGAACATCCAGAAGAACTACCCGGGGGTGCAGCTGCAGCAGTACGACAGCTACTCGGCCTGCGTCGAGGCGCTGCACCGGCACAAGATCGACGCCCTGACCACCGACGACGTGATCCTCGCCGGGTACGCGGCGCAGTCCCCCGGCGAGTTCAAGCTGGTCGGGCAGCCGTTCACCGACGAGCTGTACGGCATCGGGCTCGCACGGGGCCAGACTCCGGCCAAAGCCAGGATCAACGCCGCGCTGCAGAAGATGTTCGACTCCGCCGCCTGGGACGCGGCGGTGCTCAAGGCGCTCGGCCCCTCGGGGATGCAAGCGCCCGCGCGCCCGGCCATCGGCGGCCTCAGCTCCGTCAAACCGGTCAAGCCCGCCGCGCCGGAAGGGCTGTGGCACAAATACGGCAAGCGGCTCGAGCAAGCCTTCGCGACCACGGCCGAGCTGACCGCGGCTGCGGCGGCCATCGCCCTCGGCTGGGGCGTGCTGCTCGTCGCCGCGCAGCTGTGCCCGGTGCCGATCCTGCGCAGGGCGTCCTCGGCATTCGTCGATGTGCTGCGAAACTCCCCGCTCACCCTGGTGATCGTCTTCTGCTCCACCGGCCTGTACCAGAACCTCGGGCTCACGCTCGCCGCCGAGAGCTCGCGGACCTTCATCGCCGACAACAACTTCTGGCTCGCGGTGCTCGGCCTCGCCGCCTACACGTCGGCGTTCGTCGCGGACTCGCTGCGCTCCGGGGTGAACACCGTGCCGATCGGCCAGGTGGAAGCGGCCCGCTCGCTCGGCTTCGGCTTCCTGAAAGTCCTTCGCCTTGTCGTCTTGCCCCAGGCGTTCCGCGCCGTCATCCGGCCGCTCGGGAGCCAATTCATCGCACTGGCCCGCAACACCACCGTCGCGTCGGCGATCGGCGTCGCCGAGGCGGCGCTGCTGATGAAGGCGATGATCGAGAACGAGTCGGACCGGCTCTTCGAGGTCTTCGGGATCTTCGCCCTCGTCTTCGGCGCGTTCAGCGTCGCGTTCGGGTTCTTGTTCAATGTGTTGGGCCGGAAGCTGGAGGTGCGGCGATGAGCGACCACAGACCCAGCGCGCGCAGGTCCGGGGCGCATGACGCGGGCCCGCCGCCCCAGGCGAGAGGACCGGAGCGCGCCGACCAGCACCGCAACGTGTTGGGCCGGAAGCTGGAGGTGCGGCGATGAGCACAGGACAAGCCGGGCTCCTCTACGACGTGCCAGGGCCGAGGGCCAGGGCGCGCATCGCGATTCTCACCTGGGCCGCCGTCCTGGCGCTCTTGGGCGCGGGTTTCTGGGTCTGGCGGGCGCTCACGGCCAACGGGCAGTTCGAGGCGGGCAAGTGGACCCCGTTCCTCGACCACCGGCTGTGGACCACCTACCTGCTCCCCGGCCTCTTCGGCACCCTGCTGTCCGCCGCGATCTCCATCGTCATCTCGCTCGTCCTCGGCACAGCCCTCGCCGTCGGCATGATTTCGGACCGACGGCCCGTCCGGGCGGGCTCCACGGTGGTGGTCGAGGCGTTCCGCTCGGTCCCCGTGCTCATCCTCATGATCTTCGCCTACCAGCTCTTCGCGAAGTACACGGTCTTCCCCTCGGCACAGGTGCCGCTCGCCGCCGTGGTGTTCGGGCTGTCCGTGTACAACGGCGCGCTCATCGGAGAGATCCTGCGGGCGGGCCTGGCCGCGCTGCCGAAAGGCCAGTCCGAGGCGGCGCTCGCGCTCGGCCTCGCCAAGGGCCAGACCGTGCGGCTCGTCCTCCTGCCGCAGGCGGTCGCCGCGATGCTCCCCGCGCTCATCTCCCAGATGGTCGTGGTCCTCAAAGACGCGGCGCTCGGCTACCAGATCGGGTACATCGAGCTCATCCGCTCCGGACAACAGGCCGCGTCGTTCTACCGGAACTTCTTCGCGTCCCTCGTGGTGGTCGGCGTCATCATGATCGCCATCAACATGGCGCTCACCCGCGTCGCGACGTGGGCGGAGCGCCGGTTGCGCGAGCGCGGGGGACGACGGCCGTGAGCGCCCCTCAGCCCGAGCCTGCCTGGGCGGCGATCTCCCGCACGCGCCCCGCCGTCGGCTTCGCGCCGGGGTTCCAGGACTGCAACGCGAACGCCGCGAGCGGCTCTTTCACCGAGGCGAAGATCTGGTCCTCGCCCTCCCGCTCGGGATAGTCCGCCCAGATCGAGAACGCGGCCCCCTCGATGGCCGCGCCGGGGCCGACGACCTGGAACTGCGGGTCTGGGAACAGCCCCTGCACCGAAGCCCCTCCCTCGGCGATCTGTCCGATCCGCCCCGGGGCGATCCCAAGGCTCGGGCTGAACACTTCTGGCCGCCATCTGCCGAGCACGTTCTCGACTGTCGGATGCGCGTACCACGGGGCGAGCGCGTAGTAGAGGAAGTAGTCGTTGTAGTTCATAACCGAGTAGCCTGCGGCGAGGATGTCCGCGACTGGCCGGTAGCCGTCGTTCCACCGAGTCCAGTAGTTGACCGTCACCTGCTGGTCCAACCTCGTCACGGCGCCTTTGAGCAGCGTGTCGTTCCAGACTCCGACGCGAAAGCCTCGGTCCGCCAGCCGACGCGCGTACCGGTTCGCCGTGTCGGTGACCAGGTCGTGCTCGTTCGCCTCCGGGCCGAACCGGTCGCGCGCGGCGGACGCGAGCCGCGCCGCGCCGTCGCCAGGGGCTTCCGGCCGGAAGATCTCGTCGAAGCCGAGGTTCCAATGCGCGCAGCCCGCGAACAGCTCCGCGTACTCGTCGACCACGTCGTCGAGGAAGCGGAGCGCCGCGTCGCTGGCGATGTCGATCGCGGAGTTCGTGTTCTTGAGCTCGAACTCCGGGCGCTTCGCCAACAGCCATCCCATATGCCCCGGCATGTCCAGCTCCGGCGTGACCGCGACACCGTGCCCGTTCGCGAACGAGACGATGTCCCGAACGGTCTGCTTCGTCCACTGCTGCGCCCCGCTGCCGCCCTGGTCGTACTCCCGATGGCGCTCGCTCGCGATCCCAAGCCGGTTGTTCTCGGCGAAGTGCAGCTGCAGCTCGTTCAGCCCGATCGCGGACATGTAGGCGACGAGCCTCTCCACCCATCCGACGCTGAACGATTTGCGCCCGCAGTCGAGCAAGAGCGCACGTCGCCCCAGCGCCGGGGCTCCGCTCAGCTCCGGCATATCGGCAGAAGCCTCGGGCACGCCGAGCGAGGCGGCAAGAGCCGTCGCGGCAACTGTTTTCACAAAACCGCGCCTGTCGATCACTCGGCCATCCTATCCGGCCATCGAGAAGTGATCCACGTCTCTTCCTCTGCTACAGTGGCGCCATGCTGGCCCGACCTCGTGTCATTCGAGACTCCAAAGCACCAGTCCGCGACCCGAGGGCGGACGAATACCCGATGCCGTTCGTCCCGTTCGGCTGGTACGCCGTGCTGCGCAGCAAGGAGCTCCCCGTCGGGAAACTGGTCAGCCTGTATTACTTCGGGAGGGCGCTCATCGCGTTCCGGGGGCCGGACGGCAATGCCGCCGTCCGCGACGCGTACTGCCCGCATTACGGGGCGCACCTCGGCGGGGGGAAACTCGTCGGCGGAGCCGTCGAATGCCCCTTCCACGGCTGGCGGTTCGACGCCCAGGGCGCATGCGTGCACGCCCCGTTCGCCGAGCGGGTCCCGAAAGTGGCCATCGGCGGGCTGCCGGTCCTCGAGCACAGCGGACTGGTCTTCGTCTACGTCGGGCCCGACGAGCCCTCCTGGGAGCCCGGCCCCATCCCCGAGACCACCTCGCCCCAGTTCGCCGAGCCCATCGACGACCGAGTCCGAGTCCGGGTGCATATCCAAGAGATGCGCGAGAACATCGTGGACGAGTCGCATTTCCACTACATCCACAGGCAGGCCGAGCCGCCCGCGCAGAACCTGCAGACAGACGGAGGGCCGTTCGCCGAGATCAAAGGCCGCATCCGCCGCCGCGTGCTCGGCCGGGACTTGGACAACACCTTCGACTGCTCCATGTCCGGACCGGGAGTGATGGTCGTGCGCACCCACGGCCCCGCGCTGTCTGTCACCGCGATCGCGCTCACCACCCCGGTCGACGACACGACCAGCGAGATCAGGATGCTGTACCTGCTCCGCAAACCCGCCAAAGCGCCATTTCTCGTGCCGTTCTACAAACTCGTCTTCAAACGGCTCGCATTCCCCGAAGTGCGCCACGAAATGCGGATCTGGGACTCGAAAATCCACCAGGCCAGGCCGGTGATGCTGCCGCACGAGCAAGGCATCAAAGCGTTGCGCCGCTGGTACAAGCAGTTCTACCCGGCCGAGAGCACAGCCAGTTCCGACCGCACCACGCGAAGCGCCAGCCCCGAGTCGTAGCCGCGCCGGGCGAGCATGCCGACAAGCCTGCCGACCAATCGCTGGTCCGAAGGATCGACCGAGTCGGAACTACGCCCAAGCTTGCGCTGGACGAGCTCTCGGGCGCGCCCTTCTCGCTGTTCTGGGTCGAGCTGCTCCATCGCCGCTTGCGCGTCTTCCTCCGCCACGCCGTGCGCGCGCAAGCCGTGGGCCAACGCCGCTCCGACTTTCCCGGAGCGGCTGTGCTGCTGGCGCACCCAGTCATGCGCGAACTGCTGGTCGTTGAGCAAACCGACAGCGACGAGCCTGTCCAGCACCTCGGTCCGGACTGCCTCGTCGTAGCCCTTGTCGGCAAGCTTGCGCTCAAGCTCGGCCCGGCTGCGCGCCCGCGCGGCCAGCAGGCGCAGGCACACGTCCCGCGCCTGCGCCACATGGCGGTCCTCGCGGATCAGATCAGAACTCAACGGGGATCGGGGCCAGGTCGTCGTCGCTCACGCTCGCGCCGATCTGCAGCTTGTCCCGCAGCAGCATCTCGATCTCGTCCGCCTTGTCGGGGTTGGAGATCAAGAACTTCCGCGCGTTCTCCTTGCCCTGCCCGAGCTGCTCGTCGCCGTAGGTGTACCAGGCTCCGGACTTGCGGATCAGGCCGTGCTCGACGCCGAGGTCGATGATCGAGCCCTCGCGGCTGATCCCCAGGCCGTAGATGATGTCGAACTCGGCCTGCTTGAACGGCGGTGCCACCTTGTTCTTGACGATCTTGACCCTGGTGCGGTTCGCCACCGCCTCGGTGCCGTCTTTCAGCGTCTCGATCCGGCGCACGTCCAAGCGCACCGACGCGTAGAACTTGAGCGCCTTGCCACCTGTGGTGGTCTCCGTCGGGCCGAACATCACGCCGATCTTCTCGCGCAGCTGGTTGATGAAGATCGCGGTCGTGCCGGAATTGTTCAACGCGCCGGTCATCTTCCGCAGCGCCTGGCTCATGAGACGGGCCTGCAGGCCGACGTGGCTGTCGCCCATCTCGCCCTCGATCTCGGCCTTCGGCACGAGCGCGGCCACCGAGTCGATGACGATGATGTCGAGGGCGCCCGAGCGGATCAGCATATCGGCGATCTCAAGGGCCTGCTCGCCGGTGTCCGGCTGCGACACCAGGAGGTTCTCGGTGTCCACCCCGAGCTTCTTCGCGTACTCCGGGTCAAGGGCGTGCTCCGCGTCGATGAACGCGGCCACGCCGCCAGCGGCCTGCGCGTTGGCGACCGCATGCAGCGCGACCGTCGTCTTGCCGGACGACTCGGGACCGTAGATCTCGATGACCCGGCCCCTCGGCAGGCCGCCGATGCCCAGAGCGACGTCCAGCGCGATCGATCCGGTCGGGATCACCGCGATGGGCTGGATGGCCTGCTCGCCGAGGCGCATCACCGAGCCTTTGCCGAAATTCTTGTCAATCTGGGCCATGGCGAGCTCTAGCGCCTTGTTCCGATCGAATGCCTGGGCCATAGCGTTCCTTTCCTCAACCAGCCGGCTCCCCGGCTCTCTCAGCTGTCCTCGCAACCATACGAAAGGGCACTGACAATTTCCGGGCCCAAGCCTCGCGACTGGGGCGAACCTGTGCAAATCTGTGGACAACTCCTCGGTTGTCCACATCCCGCGAGCCGAGGCTTGTGGGGACGAAAACCAGTCTAACGAAACGAATGTTCGAATGACGGAAGACACGCCGCGCCCATGGACGGACACGACGGAATGCCTACCAACGGACGCGCGGGACGTCGAAGTCCGCGCACAACGCCCGCCACACAAGTTTGGGCTCGGCGCCTTTTTCGATGGCCGCGCGAGCTGTCGCGCCGCCGAACGCGAGCAAGGCGTGGTCGCGGAGCAAAGACTCGCCGAACTGCGGGCCGAACTCTTCGCGAACCCTCGCGTGGAACTCTCTCAGGCGCATGCGGCCGCCTTGCGGCACACCGCGACCGGGTCCGTCGCCAATCGCACCGAGTCCCCCGCCCGGCGCGCGGCTGCGCGGAAACTCGGACCGTCCATGAGCTCCACGACCGCGTCGCGGAGCGCGGCGGCTTCCAGCGGGCGGATCGTTTTGGCGCAGCCGAGGCGTTCGGCCCGTTTGGCGACCTCCCATTGGTCCCCGCCGCCCGGCACCACGACCGCCGGGACCCCGGCCATGAACGCTTTCGCGAGCACGCCGTGCCCTCCGCCGCAGATCACCACCGCAGCCTGGCCGAAGAGCAAGTCTTGCCTGCCGATCCCGGCTGTGGCCCACGCGGGCAACGGCGGGCCCGACCAGCGGAACGTGGAGACGGCGAGACGGACCTCCCTGCCGAGCACGGCGGGGTCGAGCGCCTCGAGCGCCGCCTCGCACAGCCCTGGGACCGCCTGTGCTGCGGTGGAAGGCGCGAGCACCACGAGCGGAGCTTCTCCCGGCGGGATTTCGAGCTCCTCCTCCGAGACCTCGGCGAGGACCGGGCCGACGAGGACCGCCTCGGCGGGCCAGTCGGGACGCGGGACCTCCAACGCGGGAAGGGCGGCGACGAGCCGGGCAGCGGGTTTGCCGCCCTCCGGGGGCAGCCCGATGCCTTCCCGCGCCGCACGGCGCTGCGCGAGCCCGCGCCGCACGGACCGGGCGGAGAGCGCGCGCAGGGCCGCGTCTCGGAGCCTGCCCCGGACGCCGTGCCCTGGGACGAGGCCGCTGCCGATCGGCGGCAGGCCCTTCGACGGCAGGTACAGCGGATGCGGGGAGAGCTCTGCCCATGGCAGGCCCAGAAGTTCGGCGGCGAGCGCGCCGCCCGCCGTCAGCACGTCGGAGACGACAAGGTCCGGAGCGAAATCGGCGACGAGCGGGGCGAGCAGCGCCGCCATCCGCGCCGCGCGCTCGTGGATACGCCTGCCCGCGTCGAGGTCCTGCTCCCCCGGCGCGAGATCCAAGCCCACCAACTCGCGCACGGGCACGCCGCGCCTGCGCGCGAGGTCGAACCAACGCTCGCCGGTGAAAAAAACGACTTCCTCGCCCGAGTCGCGGAGCCGTTCGCCGAGCGCTAGCGCGGGCAGCGCATGGCCCGCGTCCGGGCCTGCGACGACGGCGACACGCACAGCGCCTGGACTACGCCGTCTGCCCGGGCTCGGCCGTGGGGACCGACGGCGCGGCGGGCGCCGCCTCCGCAGATCCTGCGGGCAGGGCGTCGCCTCGGATGGAGGCGCGCAGCTGTTCGAGCCTGCTATGCCCCGCCATCTGGATGGTGGCCTGCTGGACCTCCATCATCTTGCCCTGGACGGAGTTCTGCTGCAGCTCGGTCGCGCCGAGCGCGTTGGCATAGCGCTGCTCGATCTTGTCGCGCACCTCGTTGAGGTTCGGCGTGTTGCCGGGCGCGGCGAGCTCGTTCATCTGGTTGAGCGACGCGGCGACGCGCTCCTGCATCTTCGCCTGCTCAAGCTGGCTGAGCAGCTTGGAGCGCTCGGAGAGGAAGCCCTGCAGGCGCTGGGCGCTCTGCTCGACCGCCTGTTTCGCCTTCCCGGCGGCCTGCAGCGCCTGGTCGTGCATCGCCTTCGTGTTCTCGACGTTCTGCTCGGCGGTGACCAGCTGCGTGGCGATCGCCTCGGCCGCAGAGGTGTACTGCTGCGCGGCGGCCGCGTCGCCCTTCGCCGTGGCCTGGTCCGCCATGACGAGCGCCTGACGTGCCTGGGCCTGGTACTTCTCCACGTCGGCGAGCTGCCGGTTCAGCTGCATCTCAAGCTGGCGCTGGTTGCCGATCACCGCGGCGGCCTGCTGCGCGAGCGCTTGATGGTTGCGCTGCTCGTGCTCCACCGCCTGCTGCAGCTGGATCTTCGGATCCGCTTTCTCGTCGATTTTGGCGTTGAACAGCGCGATGCAGTAATTCCACGCTTTCACGAACGGGTTCGCCATAGCCTGTTTTTGCCTCCGTGTCGAAGTTCCGGGTCCTCGCCCTAAGGGTACTCTAACCGCCCGACATCCCAGTTCGCGCGGGCGCTCGCGCTCATGCGACGGCGAGCGAAGCCTTCCCAGGGGCAGGGATGACCATTTTGATCGCGGGGCCGGACCCGACCGAGTCCGCCGCGAGGGGCCTCATCATGTCCCCGGCGTGGCGCAGCACCTCCGGGATCGGCACCGCGAGCGCGCCGCAAATGGCGGCGAGCAATTCGCTCGAAGCCTCTTTCTGCCCCCGCTCGATCTCCGAGAGGTACCCCAGGCTCATACTCGCCGCGTTCGACACCTCGCGAAGCGTCCGGCGCTGGCCGAGGCGCAGCTGGCGCAGGCTCGCGCCCAGCGCCTCTCGCAACAGCATCGCCATTTGACCTCCTCAACAATGGGCCCAGTTCTATTCTACTGCCGGGTTCTCCTCTTTAACGCACGAACAGCCCCCGCTGTTCCCGAAACGGAACGACAGCTCCGGCAGGCTCGCTCCCCGGGGAACCCGTGTGGATGCATCGCAAGGCGGCAGACGACGACGTGTGCGTGGAACAGCGAGGCACGAGCCCGGTACACGAGGAGCCGACAACGCAGCGCGGCGCCGCGCGGACCTCGGGGATCAGTTCTTGCCGGAGATCCAGGCTAACCGCTGCAACAGGCCGTCGATAGCCGCGTTCACGGAGCCGATCCTGATGTCCCAGCGGTCGCCGGAGAGCTGCGGCGTCAGCACCTCCACCGGCCCCATCACCCCCCTGGTGATCGCGATGTACACGGTCCCCGGCTCCTTGCCCTCCTGCGGCTCCGGGCCCGCCACCCCGGTGATCCCGATCCCCCAGGTGGCCTGGCAGGTCCGGGCGGCGCCGATCGCGAGCTCGGTCGCCGTGCGGACCGACACCGCGCCGAGGTCTTCGAGGACGGCGGGGGTCACGCCCGCGAGCGAGGCCTTCAGGTCGGTCGCGTAGACGACGAGGCCGCCGCGCAGCACCGAGGACGCGCCGGGGATCCCCGCGAGCGTCGCAGACAAGAGCCCCGCGGTGAGCGACTCGGCCGTCGCCACCGTCTGCCCGTGCGCCGCGAGCAAGGAGACCAACTGCCACGCTTTCGTCGACGCGACCAGTGGGTCACTCATCCGCTCGTCTCCTCTTCCTTGGCCGCATCTCTTCCGCGATCTTCCTTGGCCGCATCTCTTCCGCCGCCGTCCGCGCCGTGCCGCTTCCGCGACGTGCCCCGGCCAATGCGCCAAGCGTAGTCGAGGCCGGTCCCGATGGTCGCGGCGACAGCGACCCAGACGAGCGCGATCAAGAACGGGTGGAGCGTCTGCGGCAGCGGGGCGATGAGCGCGCCGATGGCCACTGCTTGCAGCAAAGTCTTGATCTTGCCGCCGATGCTGGCCGCGACAACGCCGTCCTTGAGCGCCCACACGCGCAGCGCCGTCACGCCTGCCTCGCGGAAAATGATCACCCCGGTCGCCCACCACGACAGCTCGCCGAGCAGGGAGAGCCCGACGAGCGCCGACCCGATCAGCGCCTTGTCCGCCACCGGGTCCGCGAACTTCCCGAGCTCGGTGACCATGTCGAGCCTGCGCGCGAGATACCCGTCGAGCTGGTCGGTGACGCAGGCCGCCACGAAGACGCCGAACGCGGCCCACCGCCAAAGCGGGTCGTGCCCCCCGTTCGCGAAGAGCAGGACGAGGAACACCGGCACCGCCGCGAGGCGCAGCCCGGTCAAGGCGTTGGCGAGGTTCAGCGAACTCGGCGGGGCTGCGCGCTCGGATACCACAGGCTCAAGGATAGGCCGTGCCTGCGTTACTGTGCTCAGATGCACCCCCCTGCCCCGACAGTCCGCCGCGCCAGAGTCTCCGACGTGCCCGTGATCAAAGACCTCGTCGACGCGTACGCGGGCCGCATCCTCCTGGAGAAAAACCTCGTCACCCTCTACGAATCGGCGCAGGAGTTCTGGGTCGCGGAGCTCGACCGGGTGGTCGTCGGGTGCGGGGCGCTGCACGTCCTGTGGTCGGATTTGGGCGAGCTGCGCACCGTCGCGGTGCGGCCGGACTGCCACGGGAAGGGGATCGGGCACGCGCTGGTGCGCCGCCTGGTCGAGCACGCGCGCGAGCTCGAGCTCACGAAGCTCTTCGTGCTGACCTTCGAGACGGTGTTCTTCGGCAAGCACGGGTTCGTCCCCATCGAGGGCACGCCCGTCACTCCCGAGGTGTACGAGGAGATGCTCAAGTCCTACGACAAGGGCGTCGCAGAGTTCCTCGACCTCAGCTCGATCAAGCCGAACACGCTGGGCAACACCCGCATGCTCTTGCAGCTAGCCCGCTGACCCGGCGGCGCGCGAGCACCGCCGCCCCAGCAATCGCCCGCACGGCCCGGCCCGAAGCCGGGTAGGCTTCCAACAGGAGGGCCGCTGCCGGGAGCCAGCGGCCAGACCAGCGAGAGGGAGGCCACAGTGGCGGAGAAGAAGCCGATCGATATCGCAGAGCGATTGACCCATGTGCACGAGCTGTGGTCGCCGAAGGTCATCGCCAGGCTCAACGACTACGAGATCAAAGCGGTCAAATTGAGCGGCGAGTTCGTCTGGCACGACCACGCGGAGACGGACGAGCTCTTCCTCGTGTTCAGCGGCAGGCTGCGCATCCAGTTCCGCGACGGGGACGTCACCCTGGGCCCGGGACAGCTCTACGTCGTGCCCCGAGGGGTCGAGCACTGCCCCTTCGCCGAAGGCGAGGTCCACGCCCTGCTCGTCGAGCCTGTCGGCGTGGCCAACACCGGCCAGGCGGGCGGGCCGCTCACCGCGAAACACGACGACTCCCTCGCGTGACGGCCCGGCCCCGCGTCACGTCCGATCGGCGGAGCGGGTCCTGACGAGGCTCGCGGCCACCACGACGACCAGCACCGAGGCGATCACCGCGAGCGAGAGCGGCGTGGAGATCTCCGGCACGTGCAGCCCGCTCTCATGCGCGGCGTGCAGAACGAGCTTCGCCCCGATGAACGCGAGGATCACCGCAAGCCCGTAGGACAGGTACACGAGGCGGTCCAGCAGCCCGCCGATGAGGAAGTACAGCTGCCGCAGGCCCATCAGGGCGAACGCGTTGGCGGTGAGCACGATGTACGCCTGGTCGGTGAGCCCGTAGATGGCGGGGATGGAGTCGAGGGCGAAGAGCACGTCGGTGAGCCCGAGGGTCACCAAGGCCAAGAGGATCGGCGTGACCACCCGTTTGCCGTCCTCCCGCGCCACGAGCGCGCCGCTGTGGAACTGCCGCGTCACCGGCAGCCACCGGGAGAGGAGCTGGGCCATGCGGCTCTCGGTCTCCGGCTCCACGTCGTGGGACTCCTCCTTCTGGAAGGCGAGCCGGAGGGCGACGAACACGAGATACGCCCCGAAAATGTAGAACGTCCAGCTGAACGCGCCGATCACCGCCGCGCCGAGGAAGATGAACACCGCGCGGGCGGCCAGCGCGATGGCGATCCCGAGCAGGAGCACCTTCTGCTGGTGCTCTTTCGGGATGCGGTTGCGGGCCATGATGAGCAGGAAGACGAAGAGGTTGTCCACCGACAGCGATAGCTCGGTCACATAGCCCGCCACGAACTCAGTCGCCCGCCCGCCGTCCCACCAAACGGCCATCGCGGCCCCGAAGAGCAGCGCGAGAGCGAGATATCCGCCGCACCACAGCGCCGCCTCGCGGGGAGACGGCTCGTGGGGTTTGCGGGCCTGCACGAAGAAATCGAACGCGAAGAGCGCGAGGAGCAGGACGACCGTGACGGTCCAGACGAGCGGTGATGGCATAGCGTACCTCCGGTGGCAGGGCCCGCGATCTCAGAAAGGCCGCGGGCACGGTGAAACCACCGGAGGTCTCTTCCGCCGGGCCCAGTCCTTCAAAAGAACCGCGTCCGACCGACAGTCCCGGGTTCGCGAGAACCGTGCTGACGAGACTGTCGCGGGAGGAATACTCCCCTCCGACCGCCCTGCGAGAGCAGGGCTCCTACAGTCTACCGCACGGCTTCGCCCGACCCTCAGTCGAGCGCCTCCGGCGGCAAAGAGCCCAGCTGCGCCAGCAGGTCCTCCAGCTCCTCCGGCTTATAAAGCACCTCCCGGGGCTTGGAGCCCTCCGACGGGCCAACCACGCCGTGGTTCTCCCATCAAGCGCCGCATCAGGCGGCCCGCCTCAGTCGAGCGCCTCCGGCGGCAAAGAGCCCAGCTGCGCCAGCAGGTCCTCCAGCTCCTCCGGCTTGTAGAGCACCTCCCGGGGCTTGGAGCCCTCCGACGGGCCAACCACGCCGTGGTTCTCCATCATGTCCATCAGGCGGCCCGCCTTGGCGAACCCGACCCGGAGCTTGCGCTGGAGCATGGAGGTGGAGCCGAGCTGGCTGCGCACCACGAGGTCCACCGCCTGGAGGAACGGGCCAAGGTCGCCGGACGGCTCCGCGTCCGCCTTGCCTGCGCCCGCAGTGACGCTCTGCGTGGTGGTCACGCCCTCGTTGTAGTCCGGCTCAGCCTGGTCCTTGACCGCCTGGACGGCGGCCGCGATCTCCTCGTCGGAGATGTACGCGCCCTGCAGACGCTGCGGCCGGTTCGCGCCCATCGGCAGGAACAGCCCGTCGCCCATGCCGATGAGCTTCTCGGCCCCCGGCTGGTCGAGGATGACCCTGGAGTCGGTGAGCGAGGAGGTCGCGAACGCGAGCCGGGACGGCACGTTCGTCTTGATCAGGCCGGTGACCACGTCCACCGAGGGGCGCTGCGTGGCGAGCACCAGGTGGATGCCTGCCGCGCGGGCCTTCTGGGTGATCCGCACAATGGCCTCTTCCACGTCCCGGGGCGCGGTCATCATGAGGTCGGCGAGCTCGTCGACGATGGCGAGGATGTACGGGTACGGGCGCATCTCGCGCTCGGAGCCGAGCGGGGTGACGATCCGGCCCTCGCGCACCCCGGCGTTGAAGTCGTCGATGTGGCGGACCTTGTTCATCTGCATGTCCTTGTACCGCTGCTCCATCTCCTCCACGAGCCAGGCCAGCGCGGCGGCGGCCTTCTTCGGCTCGGTGATGATGGGGGTGATCAGGTGCGGCACGCCCTCGTACGGGGTGAGCTCGACCATCTTGGGGTCCACGAGGATCAGGCGCACCTCCTCCGGCCTGGCCCGCATGAGCAGGGACACGAGCATCGAGTTCACGAAGCTGGACTTGCCGGAGCCGGTGGACCCGGCGACGAGCAAGTGCGGCATCTTGGCGAGGTTGGCGGTGACGAACTGGCCGTCGATGTCCTTGCCGAGGCCGATGACCAGCGGGTGGCGCTCCTGGCGCGCGGTCGGCGCGGCGAGCACGTCGCCGAGGCGGACCATCTCGCGGTCGGTGTTGGGCACCTCGATGCCGACGGCGGACTTGCCGGGGATGGGCGCGAGCAGGCGCACGCTGTCCGTTGCGACGGCGTAGGCGATGTTGCGGGTGAGGTTGGTGATCTTCTCGACCTTGACGGCGGGCCCGAGCTCCACCTCGTAGCGGGTGACGGTCGGCCCACGGGTGTACCCGGTGACTTTGGCGTTGACGTTGAACTCGGTGAACACCCCGTCGATCGCCTTGATCATCGCGTCGTTCGCTTCGCTGTGCTTCTTCGGCGGCTCGCCGAGCTTGAGGATGCGCGCGGAGGGCAGGATGTAGTCGCCGGGCGCGGGCTGGGCCTCGGGGAGCTCCAACTGATGGCCCGGCGTCTCGACCGCAGGCGGACGGACGGGTTCGGGAGCGGCCACCACGACAGGGGCAACGGGCTCCGGCGCGACCGGCACATACTCCGGCTCCGGCTCGGACTCCTGGACAGGCTCGGCTTTCGGCGCGGCTGGCTTGCGCTGGCGCACTCTGGGCGCGGGGATCGGCTCTTCCTCCTCCGGCTCCAGATCGGCTGCGGTCGCGCCGAAGAACGGGACGTCGAGGTCGTCCGCCTCGTTCGAACCCCGAACCTTCTGATCCGTAGTCAGCTGCCTCGCGCCTTCGCGCGACACCGCAGGGCTCGGCAGCTGCGACAGCCGCGACTGCGCGGTGGCGGTGAGCTCGCGAATGGTGGCCCCGCTGACGATGAGCGCGCCGAAAGCGCCGACGAGCAGGAGCAAGGCCCCCGCCACCCACGGCGAGAAGCCGTCGGCGAGCGGCCCGGCGAACGCGGAGCCGAGGAAGCCGCCCGCGACCGCCCGGCCCTCCGAGGTTTGCGGCGAGCCCGAGACCAGGTGCCACAGGCCCAAGACCGAAGCGACCAGCAGCGCGGAGCCGAACAGGATCCGCGGGCGGGTTTGCGGGTTGGGCTCGCGGCGCAGCAGCAGGAACGCGAGCACGCCGAGCAAGATCGGCAACAGGTTCGCGGCCGAGCCGACGACCGCGCGGACCCCGGAGGCGACCAACGCGCCAGCCGGGCCCCCGACGTGCGACCACAAACTGCCCGCGAGGATGACAGAGACCCCGAGGAGCGCGAGGGCCGCCCCGTCGCGCCGATGTCCTTCGTGGCGTTGCGGGTGGCGCTCGTCGCCGTACGCGTCGATGTCTCCGTAGCCGTCGTTGTCCCAGCCTGCCTGCTGTTGAGGACCGGAGCCGCCGGCGAACCGCGCCTGGCCCTGTCCCGCCTCGTCACGAGGGCCGATCGAACGGACGGCGGAGCCGAGGCCCCGCGCCAGCAGCGAAAACCCAGCGCCCACTCCCCTGCCCAGCCCGGCGGCGACCTTCGCCCCATTGCCTTGGCCCGCAGGCTTTCGCGCGGCAGCGGCCTTGCGGGTCGCGGGGGCGGCTTTGCGCCGCTGCGCAGTGCCTTTGCGGCTGGCAGCGGGAGCGCCCTTCGTCCGAGAGGTGGTCTTCGTCGTCACTCGACACAGCCTAATCCCAGCAGTCACATGGTGAACTCCAGCAACACACGGCTGTGATGGTTCAGTGACCCGGACGTTGCCGGGACGAGCTAGCTCGGCGGCGGGCCGCGAAGCCGGGGACGAGAAAAAGTTAAGAGCGGCTCCCCTCCGTTCGGAGGGGAGCCGCTCTGCGGAGGATAGGGGATTTGAACCCCTGAGGGCTGTTAACCCAACCCGCGTTCCAGGCGAGCGCCATAGGCCACTAGGCGAATCCTCCGCCGAGGAGTATAGCGGACATTGACAGAGAAGACGAAACGGCTTTTCCGGGGCGGTGAGGCGGAAAAGCCCGGCACGAGCTGGCGGGAGCGTCCGGGCCAGGCGGGGCAAAAGGCAGGCCCGGTCTTGCGAAGCGGTTTTCGCAATCGCGTCCCCATGCGTGTAAACTGCCCGCAGGACCCCGTGTGGCGACCATCCTGTGAACCCCCCCAGGGCCGGAAGGCAGCAAGGGTCAACGGGCTCTGGCGGGTGCACGGGGTCCCCTGCTCCTATATGCCACGGGGACACAAAAGAGGTGTGTGACAACGATGACTCCTGCGCTGCCCTACACCTCCCTCTCCCCCGCCGAGCTCGCCGCCGAGCTCGCGGCGCTCCGCTCGCAGTACGCCGATCTCGTCGCCAAAGGACTGTCGCTCGACATCACCCGTGGCGTGCCGTCCACCGCCCAGCTCGACCTGTCTGGCGACCTTTTGACCCTCCCCGCCGGGGAATACCGGGACGCGGACGGCGTCGACTGCCGCAACTACGGCGGCGTCCTCGGCCTTCGCGAGCTGCGGGAGATCTTCGCCGAGCTGCTCGAAGTCCCCGCCGAGAACCTCGTCGCGGGGAACAACTCCTCGCTCGAGCTCATGCACAACCTCATCGTCGAGTCGCTGCTGCACGCCCCGGTCGACGGGGCAGCGCCGTGGGCCGCCGATCCGAAGCGGAAGTTCCTCTGCCCCGCCCCCGGCTACGACCGCCATTTCGCCGTCGCCGACGACCTCGGCTTCGAGCTGGTCCCGGTGCGGATGCTGGCGGACGGCCCGGACGTCGACCAGGTCGCCGAGCTCATCGCGAACGACCCCTCGGTCAAGGGCATGTGGCTCGTGCCGACCTATTCGAACCCGACCGGCACGGTCGTGAGCGAGCAGACGATCCGCAGGCTCCTCGCCCTGCCCGCAGCCGCGCCCGACTTCCGCCTCGTCCTCGACAACGCGTACGCGCTGCACCCGATCATCGGCGACTCCCCGACCGGACGGCCCTTCCTCGCGTGGGCCGAGGAGGCTGGCCGCCCCAACCGCCCGTTGGTCTTCGCCTCCACCTCCAAGATCACCCTGGCGGGCGCGGGCGTGAGCTTCTTCGCCGCCTCCAAGGCGAACCTCGACTGGCACCTCGCGCACGCGGGGAAGCGCAGCATCGGCCCGGACAAGGTGAACCAGCTGCGCCACGTGCTCTTCTTCCGCGACGCGGAGGGAGTCCGGGCGCACATGCGGCGGCACCGGGCGCTGCTCGCGCCGAAGTTCGCCCTCGTCCTCAAGATCCTCGAGGACCGGCTCGGCTCGTCGAAGATCGCCTCGTGGACCGAGCCGCAGGGCGGCTACTTCGTGAGCCTCGACGTGCTCCCGGGCACGGCCCGAGAGGTGGTGCGCCTCGCGAAAGAGGCGGGGGTCGCCCTCACTCCGGCGGGCGCCACGTTCCCGCGCGGCGCGGATCCCCAGGACTCGAACATCCGGATCGCGCCGACTTTCTTGCCCGAGGCGAAACTCGCCGACGCGATCGAGGCCACGAGCACCTGCGCGCTGCTCGCCGCCGCGCAAAAACTCGCCGAGGGGCATGCCGGATAAACGGGCCGACGGCTCGGCCCGCGCCGACGCTCATCTTCGTCCGCTACCCTCGTCAGCCATGACTGACACCCCGGCAGGCTCAGCCCGCGTCTCATGGCGGCTCGTCGGAGCCGTCGCCGTCGTGGCGGTCCTCGCCCTGTGGGTCCAGCACGCGCTCATCCCCTTTCAAATGCCCTGGTGGGGGCTGACACAGAACGGCACCGACCTGGTCGCCTACCAGAACGGGGCCCAGATGGGCTGGCGCGGCCAGGCGTTGTACGACAGCCCCGCGACATGGGCGGGCCTCGCCCATCAAACGGCGCTCTGGTTCATCTACACCCCGTTCTCGGCCCCGCTGTTCCTGCCGATCAGCTGGATCCACCCCTGGGCGTTCTCCCAGCTCGTCTGGCTCGTCCTGTCGGTCGTGGTCCTCGCGCTCGTCCTCAGGCGCGCCATGCAGGCGGCGGGCGTGCGCGACAACCGCGCGTTGCTGGCGCTCAGCGTCATCCTCGCCGTCGCCGCCGCCGACCTCGAGCCGGTCCGGGCCACGCTCTGGTACGGCCAGGTCAACATCCTCCTCATGGGGCTGATCCTGCTCGACCTCGTCCGCCCGCAGGACGCGAAGCTGCGCGGCTTCGGAGTCGGCGTCGCCGCCGGGATCAAGCTCACCCCCCTCATCTTCCTGCCCTATCTGCTCGTCACCCGCCAATGGCGGGCCGCGAAGACCGCCGTGCTCGTCTTCGCCCTGACGGCTGCGATCGGCTGGGCGGCCTTCCCCTCCGACTCGCGGTTCTTCTGGGGCGCGGGCGGCCAGGTCGGCCCGATCCAGGCCTTCACCGCGCACTTGGACAACCAGTCCGCCGCAGGCGTGCTCGCCCGGATCTGGGAGCCCGCGCCCGCGCCGAGCGTCCTGGTCCATCTCGTCCAGCTGGCTGTCGCCGTGCTGGGGCTGGCATGCGCGCGCCGCGTCGACCTGGCGGGCGAGCGTTTCCTCGCCCTGCTGCTCGTCGGCCTCACCGGCTGCGCGGTCTCGCCGATCTCCTGGACGCACCACTGGGTGTGGTTCGCGCCCTTCGTCGTCTGGCTCGCGGCGAAGGCCGCCGTCGCCGACAAAGGGCGTGCTGCGGCTTTCGCGGCGGCGGGCCTCGTCCTCGCGCTGTTCATCTGGACCCAGAGCCACGTCGAGCCGCCCGGAGTCCTTCCGTCGATCCATCTCAACGTGGGCATTTGCTATTGGGACCGGCTGCCTGGCGCGCTCGGCCCCATCGCCCACTCCTGGTATCTGATCTTGTGCGTCGCGATCCTGATAGGCGCGAACCGGCTCCTGCGGTACCCTCCCTTGCGTGATCGCCACACCTGATCCCAGCGCACCCGGGGCTTCGGAAACACGTTGCCCGGCCGCGCTCCTGTGGACCTCGGTGGCGCTCGCCGCCTTCGCGCTGGCAGCGCAGAGCCTGCTGATCCCGTTCGACCTGTTGCACCAAGACCTCGTCACGAACAGCCGGGACTTCCTGATCTACTCGGACGGGGCCCGCACGGCGCTGGACGGGCGCCCCTTGTACACGGCGCCGGTCGGCGAGGACGGGTTTTTCACCTACCCGCCGTTCGCGGCGCTGTGCTTCGCCCCGTTCACCGTCCTCTCCGGCGAGGCTGGCGGGCTCACCTGGTCCATCCTCTGCTACCTCCTGCTCGCGCTCGTCGTCGGCCGGGCGCTGCGCCTCGCCGGGCTGCGGCCGGATCTGCGGCTCGGGCTGACCAGCCTCGCGCTGGCGGCCGCGGCGGCCGCGCTCGAACCGGTCCGGACCACGCTCTGGTACGGGCAGATCAACATCCTGCTCATGGCGCTGATCTTCTTGGACCTCACCCGTCCCGAGCGGTCGAAGCTGCGCGGAGTCGGCGTCGGGATCGCCGCCGGGATCAAGCTCATCCCGCTGATCTTCCTGCCCTACCTGGTCCTCACCCGCCAGTGGCGGGCGGCGGCGACCGCCGCCCTGACGTTCGCGGCCACGGTCGCGCTCTCCTGGGCCGTCCTGCCCGGCGACAGCGCCCAGTACTGGTTCCACGCCGTCCGGGACACCAGCCATATCGGCGAGCTCTTCCACCCGGCGAACCAGTCGGTCAACGGCTTCCTCGCCCGGATCTGGAAGCCGGACCACAGCCCCGGCTGGATCTGGCCCGTGCTCGCCGCCGCTGTGATCGCCGTCGGGCTCGGGCTCGCCCGGCTCGCCCACGACCGGGGCGAAGAGGCTCTCGGCCTGCTGCTCGTCGGGCTCACGTCCTGCGCGGCCTCGCCGTTCACCTGGGGCCACCACTGGGTCTGGTTCGCGCCGCTCATCGCGTGGTTCGTCGCCCAAGCAGTCCACGCGTCCCAGGCAATCGTCCCGGCAGATCAGGCGGACGAGTCCCCCGCAAGCGGGAGGTGCCCCCACCAAGGCGGCAGGCGACGACGCGTACAGGTAACAGCGAGGAACGAGCAAGGCACGCGAGGAGCCGACAACGCCGGAGATCGCCGTTTGAGCGCCGGGGCCCGGTGGGGCGCGGCAGCGGCGGCTCTGTACGCCTGGGCCTTCGTCTGGCCATGGCACAAGCCCCCCTCCACGCCGGAGGAGCCGCGCGTGGTCCCCGGCCTCTTCTATCATTACCTCGACACGGGCGACCCGTGGTACCGCCACGTCGCCAGCGGCTGGTACATGCTGGCCTACCTCGTGATCCTCGTCGGGATCGCGAGCTGGCTGCGCAGCCCCCGAGCACATGGCGCCCGTCCCCTCGCGGAGGCGGTCCCGACGCATCCCACGGCAGGAGCCTGACAAGCATGAACACCAGACCACTCCCCAAGGCCGTGCTCTACGCGTCGTTCGCCGCCGTCGCGCTCGCTTTCGCGGTCCAGCTGCTGCTGCCGCCGGGCACCGCGATCATCCACGGATGCGGCGGCGTCGACTACAACGTCTACCGCGCGGCGGCGCAGGTCGTCCTCGGCGGGGAGTCCCTCTACGACCGCGCGCTGACGCACAGTCCCGAACTCGGGTTCACCTATCCCCCGTTCGCCGTCCTCGCGTTCCTCCCGATGGCGGTGTTCCCCCGGCTGATCGGCGAAGGAACGCACCTGGTCATCTCGATCCTCGCCCTCGCGCTCGTCATCGGGCGCACGCTCGAATTCATGGGGTTCCGCAGGGACCGCGCGCTGGTCTTGTCGAGCATCGCCTTCTCGATCGGGGCCGTCAACCTCGAACCGGTCCAGTCCACCCTGTGGTTCGGGCAGCTCAACATCGTGCTCATGGCCTTGGTGTTCCTGGACTTGCTCGGCCCGCAGTCGAGCCGCTGGCGAGGCTTCGGGGTCGGCCTCGCCGCCGGGCTCAAGCTCACCCCGCTCGTCTTCGTCCCCTACCTGCTGCTCACCAAGCAGTGGCGCGCGGCGGCGACCGCCGCCCTGACGTTCCTCGGCACGATCGCGCTCGGCTTCCTCGTCGTCCCCCACGACTCCGTGAAGTTCTGGAGCAGCGTCGGGCAGACCACTAGGGTCGGGCCGCTCGCCTGGCCCTCGAACCAAGCTGTGGAGGGGACGCTCGCCCGGATCTGGGCTCCGCACGACGCGCCGAAGGCGTTGTTCTACGCGCTCGCCCTCGTCTTGGGGGGAGCCGGGCTCCTGCTCGGGGCATACGCCTACCGCCGGTCCGAGCGTCTGCTCGCCGTCGTCGTCGTCGGGCTCGTGGCCTGCGTCGTCTCGCCGATCGCCTGGAGCCACCACTGGGTCTGGGCCGCCCCGCTCGTGGTGTGGCTCGTGGTGAAGGCCGTGCCCGACGAGAACGCGGCGCCAGACGGGAAGAGCGGGCCGAAGACGGCCTGGGCACTCGCGGCGGCCGGGCTGTACCTCTGGGTCTTCGTGTGGCCGAACAACCAGTCCTCGCTCAGCTTCGACAGATCCATGGAGCCCGCGTCCATCGGCGTGTTCTGGCTGCAGCACGGCCCGCCCCTGCTGCGCGACGCGTTTGGGGCCTGGTACCTCTACGCCTACCTCGCGATCCTCTTCTTCAGCTGGCGGAGCCTGCGCCAGAAGACCCCGGCATGACCATGCCCCCGCCCGCTGGCGGCAAAGGCATCGCGGCCTCGGCGGTCGCCGTCGCGCTGCTCCTCGGCTTCCTCGCGGTGTGGGCGCAGAACCGTCTCATCCCGCTGGACGGGGAGTACTGGGGGCTCTTCGAGAACGGCGTCGACCTCGACGTGTACCGGGGCGGGGCGAAAGCGGTGCTCGAGTCGAGGCCGCTGTACGGCGCGACCGTGATGGACGATTTCTGGTTCACCTATCCGCCGTTCGCCGCCGTGGCGTTCATGCCGCTCTCCGGGCTCGCCTTCGAGTCCGCGCGGACCATCTGGCTCGAAGTCTCCTTCCTCGCGCTCGTCCTCGTCGTCTACCGCTGCCTGCGGCAGGCGCGCCCGCAGGCAGGCGCGGAGCCCCGAGGCCGCAGGGGCCGCCTCGGCCTCCTCGTCGCGAGCGCCTGCCTCGCCGCTGCGGCGACGGCGCTGGAGCCGGTGCGCTCCACGCTCTGGTACGGGCAGGTGAACCTCGTCCTCCTCGCCGTCGTGTTCCTCGACCTCGCCAGGCCCGAGGGGTCGAGAGGCAAGGGCTTCGGCGTCGGCCTCGCCGCCGGGATCAAGCTCACCTCGCTGATCTTCCTGCCCTACCTGCTCGTCACCCGGCAGTGGCGGGCCGCCGGATGGGCGTGCGGGACGTTCGCCGCGACGGTCGTCGCCGGGTTCGCCGTCGCGCCGTCGGAATCGAAGTACTACTGGGCCAAAGGCATCTCGGACGTCAGCAAGATCGCGCCTCGCCCGACTCCCGCGAACCAATCCATCGCAGGCGTGCTCGACCGGCTCTTCTCGCCAACGGCGACCCCGTCGCTGGCCGACCCCCCGTCGTACGCGCCGAACTGGGCATGGTTCGCGCTGGCCGCGCTCCTCGGCGCGGCAGGGCTGGCCCTCGCCCGGTCCGCCCGCCGCAAAGGCGACGAGGTGCTCGCGCTGGCGCTCGTCGGCCTCGTCGGCTGCGCCGTCTCCCCTTTCTCCTGGGGCCATCACTGGGTTTGGTTCGTCCCGCTCGCCGCGTGGCTCTTCGCGAGGGCGGCACGCACAGGCTCCGCTCTCGCGGCGCTCGGTTTCGTGGTCCTTGCGGCCTGGACCTTCATGTGGACCTCGGTCCAACCCGACCTGCCGAACGCCCCTGTGTTGCCGGGCTACGCCACCGGCGTGTTCATCCAGCCTGCCGATCCTCCGCTCGGTGCTGCCGGCCAGCTCAAAGCGGCCTGGTACCCGATCGCGTACGTGCTGGTCCTCCTGATCGGCGCGATGTCGGCGGCTCTAGGTAGACTCTCTGGGTGGCACTGTACCGAAGATATCGGCCGGAACGGCTCGACCAGGTCCTCGGACAAGAGCACGTCACCAAACCGCTGAGCATCGCGCTCGAGGCGGGCAGGCTCGGCCACGCGTACTTGTTCTCCGGCCCGAGGGGCTGCGGGAAGACATCCCTCGCCCGTATTCTCGCCCGTTCGGTGAACTGCGAGAAAGGCCCGACCGCGAACCCGTGCGGGGTCTGCGAGTCCTGCCGAGCCCTCGCCGAGGGCGGGCCGGGGTCGATCGACGTCATCGAGCTCGACGCCGCCAGCCACGGCGGGGTGGACGACACCAGAGACCTTCGCGATCGCGCCTTCTACGCCCCCGCGCGCTCGGCGAAGCGGGTGTTCATCATCGACGAGGCGCATATGGTCACCACAGCGGGGTTCAACGCGCTGCTCAAGATAGTCGAAGAGCCGCCCCCGCACCTCATTTTCGTGTTCGCCACCACCGAGCCGGAGAAGGTCTTGCCGACCATCCGCTCGCGGACCCACCATTACCCGTTCCGGCTCCTGCCCCCGAAAACACTGCGCGAGCTGCTGGTCAACGTCGTGGCGGCGGAGCGGGTAACCGTGGAGCCGGACGTCTACCCCCTCGTCATCCGTGCTTCTGGGGGATCGCCCCGCGACGCGCTCTCCATCCTCGACCAGCTCATGGCGGGCGCCGAGAACGAGACCGTCGCCTACACGAGCGCGGTGGGGCTTCTGGGGGTCACGAACGCGACCCTCATCGACAGCGCGGTCGCGGCGATCGCCGCTGGCGACGGCGCGACCTTGTTCACCGTTGTGGACCAATGCGTCAACGCGGGCGGCGACCCGAGGCGCTTCGCGGTCGACCTCCTCGACCGGCTCCGCGATCTCATCCTCGTCCAAAACGTCCCGAACGCGTTGGAACAAGGGCTCGTCGACGCGCCCGCAGACGCGTGGCCCCAGCGTCGAGAACAAGCGCATGGCTTCGGCCCTGGGACGCTCGCGCAATGCGCCGAGACGCTGCACACCGGCATCACGGAGATGCGCGGAGCCACGTCGCCGAGGCTCCTGCTCGAAGTGGTGTGCGCGAGGATGCTGCTGCCGCCGACGGATTCCGCCGCGCTCATCGCCCGGTTGGAGCGGCTCGAGCGGGGCGGCGGATGCGCCGCGGAGCCGACCGCTGCGCCGCAGCGGTCGGAGCGACCCGCGCCAATCGACCCTGCCCCGCCGCCGAAGTTCGAGCGTCCCGAACCGGTCGACCCTGCTCCGCCGCCGAGGTTCGAACCACCAGCGCCAAGGCCGGAACGCGCCGTTCCTGAGCCAGCAGCTCCTGAGCCCGTCGCATCAGAGCCGAGGCCCGTGGCCGAGGCTCCGCCCGCTCCAGAGTCCGGCAGGGCGCCCGCCGCCGGACCGGTGCAGGAGGTCTGGTCGAAAGCGCTCGGACAGATCCGCGACCGCTCCAGGGTCGCCTACGCGCTGCTCGAAGGCGCCCCGACGCCGGAGTTGCGCGGCGACGAACTGGTGATCCGCCTCGCCTCCGCCGCCCTCGCGGCCCGGCTCTCCGACCCCAAGGTGCTCGACATGGTGGCCTCGGCCCTCCGCGACACCGCCGGGGTGCAATGGCGGGTGGTCTGCGAGCGCGGCTCCGCGCCGAGCGCGCCCGCCCCGACCGCGGCAGCATCGGACCACGCCCCGCCGCCCGCCGCAGTCCCGCCCCCCCAACGGACAGCGGCACCCCAACAGGCAGCGGCCCCTCCCGCGAGCCCTGCCGCCGAGGCGGCCTCCCCGGAACCAGCGCCCGCGCCCGCGTCCCCGGAGCCGCCGTCCGCCGCCGCACGGCGCGCGCTCGCGCAGCGAAGGTCCGGGCCGGGCCCGCGCGAGCCGGAATTCGAGCCGGACCCCGGCCCGCAGGGCGAGCAGGCTCCACCGGAAGAGGAAGCCCCGCCCCAAGACGCGTTGGCCTTGTTGACCGCCAAGCTCGGCGCCACACCGCTGAAAAACTGAGCCGGTATGGACCAGAGCCGCGCAGTCGCCCGCCCAGCAATTGGCGGTAGGATGAACACGCTATGACCCAATGGTCCTCCCCTCGTCCTCCGGTAAGCATCGCCGCTGCTCCTGCGGCGTATCTCATTGTCGGCGTCCCGGGGAGCGGCAAGAGCACGGTGAGCCGGGCGCTCGCCCAGCGGTACCGGCTTGGAGCGCATATCGAGGTGGACAGGCTCCAGGAGATGGTGGTCTCCGGCGGACGCTGGCCTCGCTTCCGCTGGGACCCGGAAGCAGACCGGCAGACCTATGTCCGCGCGAAGAACGCCGCCGCGCTCGCGCACAACTTCTACCAAGCCGGAATCGTCCCGGTGATCGACGACGTCGTGGTGTGGCGCAACCACTTGGACTACTACCTCGCTAAACTCGCGGGCCTGCCACTGCGGTTCATCGTGCTCGCCCCGAGCCCGCACATAGCGGCGCACCGCAACGCGACCCGGCGCAAAGTGCTCACCACCGACTGGAACTTCCTCGACCGGACGATGCACGAGCAATTGCACGGCGTCGGCGCTTGGATCGACAGCTCGGGACTCGACGTGGCGGCCACCGTCAACACAGTGCTCGGCGTGCAGCAGAACGTCCTCCTGCCTAGCCCGGCCAACGGGCTGGCCCCCCATCCCCAGCCCCAGCCCGCGTGGGGCGCGGAGCAGACCTATCCGGGGACGCAGCCGCCGCCCGCGACTGGGTGGAACCCCCAGCCGCAGACCTGGGCGGGCTAGACTCTGATCGCTCCACAGTCCCCGGCAGATCAATCGGATGCATCGCCAGGCGGCAGGCGACGTGGCGTACGAAGACGGCGAGGGACGAGCCGGGTACGCGAGGAGCCGACAACGCAGCGAGGCGCCGATTGGGCGCCGGGCTACAAAATGGAGATGGCGACGATCAATCCAATCCCCAGGTGCGCGCCCGCGACGATGAGCGAGTCGAAGTCGAAGTCGTCCCGCAGCAAGGTCACATTCGTCTCCACTCCCGTCGCGATCTCCAGGAACCGCACGGCGACCACTTGCGCGGCGACGCCGACGACGCCGTAGACCACCGTGGTCACGATCCCGCCCCAGATGTCCCCGGAGAGCGTGCTGTAGATGGCCGTCACGACGATGAGGGCCATGCTGAACAGGCCGGCCGCAGTGATGAAGGAGGCGTTGGGCTTCTCGTCCCGCACGAGCTGGCGCAGTTTGCCGACCGTGGTGAGGTCGATGGCGAAGAACCCGAGGACCATGAGGCCGAGGCCGATGACCGCGTAGATCACGATGGCGGCGACGGACCTCGCCAAATGCCGCCAGAAATCGCTGTGCGCGACGATGGACTCCAAAGCGAGCTGGGAAACGGTCATATGGTCATGCTCCTCGTGTCGTGTGTCAATTCTGAGTGGATCAATTCGATGTCGGCCAGTGCGGCTGCGTTGGCCGATGCGGTCACTCGGCGATCCTATGCGGCACGAACGCCGCCCCGTCGTCGGTGATCAGTCCGGCGGTCTCTCGGATGCCCATGCCCGCGGCCTTGTCCCCGACGACCCACGCGCCGATCACCGGGCGCATGCTGTCGAACACGGGGAGCGGGTCGAAGAGCTGGTACACGTACCCTTCTTTCCCGTACACGCCGCCGGTGGAGGTCTCGTAGCCGGGGGCGACGATCGTCATATTCGCCCCCTCCCGACCGAGCTTGGGCTTTTTGATGTACTCGGTGAGGACGCCGGGGTCGTCGAGGTACGCGGGCAGCAGGTTCGGGTGGCCGGGGTTGTTCTCGTAGAGGATCGCGAGCAGCGCCTTGTTCGAGAGCAGGACTTTCCACAGCGGCTCGACCCACAGGGTGCCCGGCAGCTGCTCGACCGCGTGCTTGCCGAACGGGTCCTCGAGCAGCCACTCCCACGGGTACAGCTTGAAGACCGTGCGCATCGGGTCCTCGGCCAAGTCCACGAACCGTTTGAGCACATCGTCCCACCCGATGTCCTCGACGGCCAGCCCGACCGTGTCGAACCCCGCCTCGGCGGCGGTTTCCTGCATGTACGTGGTCGTGATATGGTCCTCGCCCGCGGTGTCCCCCCTCGCGAAGGCAAGGTGCAGCACGTTCTGCGGCAGCTGGGCCCGGACCTGGCCCCAGCGCTCCACCAGCTTCTCGTGCAGGCTGTTCCACTGGTCGCCGTCGGAGAACACGTCCTTGAACCAGAACCACTGCAGGATCGAGGCCTCCAGGAGCGAGGTCGGGGTGTCCCCGTTGTACTCCAAGAGCTTCGCCGGGCCGGTCGCGTCGTACCGCAGGTCGAAGCGGCCGTAGACGTGCGGGTCGCGCCGCCGCCACGACTGGTCGATATGCGGCCAGACCCATTCCGGGAGCCCGAAGTCTTTGTACCGCTCGGTCAGCACCACGTGCTCCACCGCGTCGAGGCACAACGCGTGCAGGCCCTCCACGTCGGCTTCGAGCGAGTCCACCTCGTCGATCGAGAACTCGTAGTACACCGATTCGTCCCAATACGGGCGTTCGGTGCCGTCCGCGTTGCGCGCCGGGACGCCGTAGACCAATCCTTGGGTCTCGACGGTCTGCTCCCAGCCCGGCCTGGGCGTTCTGCGAAGTCTGCGCATGATTAGCTCGACGAGCTCCCACCACCGCCGGGGTTGATCCCGCCCCTGGTGATACCGCCGCTGCTCGACGAGGACTTCCCGGTGGAGTCGCCGCCCGAGCTGTAGCCGCCGCCGCGCGAGTTGTAGCCGCCGCTGCCGCCGCCGCTGAGCCGGTTGCCGGAATACGGCGACGAGCCGAACCAGCCGCTGTTGTGGAAGATGTAGACCCCGCCCCCGCCGCCGAAACCACCGCCGCCGACGCCGCCCCCGCCGCTGTAGTAGCTGCTGGTGCAGTACGAGCTCGGCACCTCTTGCTGGTTGGCCTCGTCGTAGCACCGGCGTTCGGGGCTCGCGATGTAGACGAGCGCCACCACCCCGACGATGCCGACGACCGCGACCCCGCCGATGAGCCTGCGCCGCCATTTGCGCTGGTTCTCCTCGTGGAGCCTTTCGATTTCCCGCTGCCGCGCGGCGTCCTGCTCCGCCTGGTAGCGCGCCCGGGACTCGGCGAGGGTGGGCGGGCGGGCGGTGGTGGCCCCTGGCTCTTGGAAGGCGATGCTGCCGGCGCGGGGCGCGACGGGGGCCTCGGACGGCGGGACCGAGAACGGCGGGACCGGGTACAGCGGCGCGGAGCCCTCCTGCGCAGCCGCGCCGATCACCGGCGGCGGCGCGGCGAAACCAGATTCGGGGGCCGGGAACGGCGGCGGGGCTGAGAACGGCGGGACCGGGAATGCCTGAGCCGCCGACACTGGCTCGGCGGACTCGTCAGCGGAGCCGCGACCGCCGAAACCGCCCGTCTGCGGCGCGTCCTGCGCCGGATTGGAAGACTCGCCGCTGCCCTGCGCGGACAGCGGCTCCGACGGCTGGGCCGCTTCGAACGGAGGCTTCGGATAACTCTCCTGCTCCTGCGACACATCCATCCTTCCTACGAGGCGCCCACGGTGGTGTTCACAATATCGAGCGACACCGCAGCCCCCGCTTTCAGGGTGCGTCCCACGGTGCACACCCCGTCCACGGCCTTGGCCACGACGACGAGCAGCCGTTCGCGCTCCTCCTCGGAAAGCGCGGAGAGATCCACCCGCAGCTCCTCCCGCAACTCGGGGTACACCTCCCGCTCGCGGTCGGCTTCGCCGGACACGCCGACGACGGCGGCGTAGTCGTCGCCGAGCCTGCGGGCGAGCGGCGCGTCCGAGGACAGCCCCGTGCAGGCCGCGAGGGCGATCTTGAGCAGCTCGCCCGGTGTGAACGCCCCTTCGACCCCGTGCGAACCGATCTGGACCTCCGCGCCTCGGTCGTTGTGCCCCGTGTAGCGGCGCGTTCCGATCCTGCGCACGTGCAGCTCTGCCATGTCCTGCCCTTCTCTCTGCCTGTCGGCGATGTCGTCGACCAGGAGAACTCTGCCAGAGGGGCGCATTATTCCCCGCGCTCCCGCTCATTCGGCCACTCGTGATTTTGATCCGCCCGAGTGCGGCGCAGACCCGCCGACCTCGCCTGTTGCCCGGTCGGGCCCGGATCGCGGGCCTGACCGGCCTGCCCCGGGCGTTCTAGCCTTGGCGAGTGGATCCGACCGTCTCGCCGTGGCGACAGAGGCTGCGCCGGATCGGCCTTCCGGCGGTTTCGCTCCTCGTGTTCCTCCTTCTGTGGCAGCTCGCCGCCGCGAGCGGGGCGTGGAGCCAGACCTTCGTGCCGTTCCCGAAGACGGTCTGGGACAGCTTCGTCGCGCTGTCGACCACGCATGACGGCGTGCGCGGCTATCAGGGGTACCTGCTCTGGGAGCACCTGTACATGACGCTGCGCCGGGTGCTCTTCGGCGTGGTGGCGGGGGTCGCGACCGGGATCGCCGTCGGACTGGCGATGGGCACGGTCGGCTGGGTCCGGAGCCTGCTCGACCCGTGGCTGACCTTCCTGCGGACGTTGCCGCCGTTGGCCTACTTCCCGTTGCTGGTGATCTGGCTCGGCATCGACGAGGCGCCGAAAATCACCGTGCTGGCGCTGGCCGCGCTGCCGCCCGCAGCCGTGGCCACCACGGCTGCGGTGCTGTCCGCCCCGGTGAGCCTGGTCGAGGCGGCGCGCGCGCTTGGCGGGACGCGGGCGCAAGTGATCCGCGACGTCGTGCTCCCCGCCGCCCTGCCGGAGACCCTCACCGGAGTCCGGGTCGCGGTCGGCGTCGCGTACACCACCGTGGTCGCCGCCGAGCTGTTCAACGGCATCCCCGGTGTCGGCGGCATGGTCAAGGACGCCAGCAACTACAACAACACGGCAGTCGTGTTGGTCGGCATCATCGTGATCGGAGTGTGCGGATTCATCGTCGACGGTTTGCTCAAAGGCGCAGAGCGCGCCTTCATCCCCTGGCGTGGCAGAGCATGATCCGGACGGCCCTGGCCCGGGTCTTCTCGCTCGCGCTGCCTGTGGCGCTCGTTGGCGCCTGCGCCATCCACCCGCCGGGGCAGGGCTCGGGCAAGCCGGTGATCCGGATCGCCTACCAGACCTTCCCGAGCGGGGACCTGGTCGTGCGCCACCAGCATTGGCTAGAGGACGCGCTGCCCTCGTACACCGTCAAATGGACCAAGTTCGACTCCGGCGCGGATGTCAACACGGCGTTCCTCGCAGGCGAGATCGACTTCGCGGCCATCGGCTCCAGCCCGGTCGCACGAGGGCTCTCCGCCCCGCTGAACATCCCCTACCAGGTGGCGTTCGTGCTCGACGTCGCGGGCGACAACGAGGCGCTGGTGGCGCGCGACGGCTCGGGCGTCGCCTCGGTGGCGGGCCTGCGCGGCAAACGCGTCGGCACACCGTTCGCCTCCACCGCGCACTACAGCCTGCTGGCGGCCCTCGCGAAGGCCGGGGTCGCCCCCGAGGAGGTCCATTTGATCGACGTGCAGCCGCAGGCCGCGCTCGCCGCGTGGCAGCGCGGCGACCTCGACGCCGTCTACACCTGGCTGCCGACCCTCGACGAGCTGCGCAAATCGGGCAAAACCCTGCTCACCAGCCGTGAACTGGCGCAATCCGGCAAACCGACGCTCGACCTCGGCGTCGTCAGCCGCGCGTTCGCCGACCAGCACCCCGAGGTGGTGGACGTCTGGCGCAAAACCGAGGCCAAAGCGCTGCGGACCATCGCGGAGGATCCAGCAGCCGCCGCCCAAGCGGTCGCCGCCGAGATCGGGATCACCCCCGCAGCCGCGGCCGACCAGCTCAAGCAGGGAATCTTCCTCTCCCCCGCCGAGGAGGCCTCGGCGCAGTGGCTCGGCACAGCCGGGGCTCCCGGCGGCGTGGCCCTGAACCTGCTCGACGCGGCGAGGTTCCTCGTGGCGCAGAAACAGATCGCCGAAGCCCCCGGCGAAGCGTCGCTGCGCGGCGCGGTCTACACGAAAGGGCTCCCCGCTGTCCTCGACAATTGAACCGCTGCCTGCGGCCGAGCCCGCCATCCACGTCCAGGGCGTGACCCACCGCTACGGCAAAGGCGAGCGCGCGACGACCGCCCTCGGCCCGCTCTCCTTCGACGTGCCCCCGGGCGAGTTCCTCGTCCTGGTCGGAGCCTCGGGCTGCGGCAAGAGCACCCTCCTGCGGCTGATCGCGGGGTTCGAGAGGCCGAGCGAGGGCGTCGTGCGCCTTGCCGGGGCCGAGCCCCGGCCGGGCGCGAGCTCCGGCGTGGTCTTCCAACAGCCCCGGCTTTTCCCGTGGAAATCGGTCGGCGGCAACGTGGACCTCGCGCTGGAGTACGCCGGAACGCCCAAGCGCGAGCGAGCCGCCCGGCGAGAGGAGCTGCTGGCCAGGGTCGGGCTCGTCGGCGTGGCAGACCGTCGGACCTGGGAGGTCTCCGGCGGGCAGCAGCAGCGCGTCGCCATCGCCCGCGCCTTGGCCGCCGAGACCCCGCTGTTGCTGTTGGACGAGCCCTTCGCCGCGCTCGACGCGCTCACCCGCGAGCGCCTGCAGGAGGACCTTCGGATGCTCAGCGCGATATCGGGCAGGACCACCGCGCCGAACCAGACCAAGGTCTTCGTCACGCACAGCGCAGAGGAGGCCGCGTTCCTCGGCTCACGGATCCTCGTGCTGACCACCCGACCCGGCCGGGTGGCGCTGGACCTGCGCTCGACGCTGCCCCGCTCCGGCGTGGAAGCCGAGGACCTGCGCGGATCGCCCGAGTTCGCCGCGCTGCGCGCCGAGATCGGGCACGCGGTCAAGGAAGCGGCGGCGTGAAAATCGAAAACGGCGCCCTACCCGTCGTGCGCGCCCCATCCGGCGATGAGACTGCCAGCGAGCGAGCGAAGTTGGACGGCGGGCCCGTTGGCCGGGTAGAGACCGCCGAGCGCAAACGCGCCCACAATCGCTATGTGCAGTTGGTCTGCTCATAAGTCGCTGCCGGCGACACCAAGTCGCGCGGTCGAAGCGCGCAGCCTGCGCCGGAGCTCTTCCTCGTGCTCCAGGCAGCGCTCGTGGATCCCACCGGCCTGGGCGCTGTCGGACTCGGCTGCCGCGTTGACGAACGCGCAACCCCGGTAGCCATTCCTGGTCGCGAGCTCATGGACCCAGGCGAGCTGGGCTTCCAGCTCGCCTCGCGGATCGTCGTGCTGCGCGGCAGTCGCGTCCCAGCTCGCCCAGAAGTTCTCGTCCCGTCGTCCGAGCACAGCCAGGACCAGGTCGTCTTTGGTGGGGAACCAGCGGTAGAAGAGCCCGGCCTACGGCTCGAAGCGGTAGCCCATGCCCGCCTCGGTGATGAGGTGCCTTGGGTGCGCCGGGTCCGCCTCCAGCTTGCGCCGCAGCTGGGCGAGGTACACCCGCAGATAGTGCGTCTCGGTCTTGTACCCAGGCCCCCACACCTCGGACAGGATCTCTTTCTGCGAGACCAATTTGCCCTGGTTGCGGACCAGCAGTTCGAGCACGCCCCACTCGGTCGGGGTGAGGTGCGCGTCCCTGCCGTCCTTGACGACTTTCTTGGCGACGAGATCCACCACGAACGAGTCCGTGACCACCACCGGCTCGCCCTCGCCCTGGTTCCCCGCTCCTCGGCGCACCGCGGCGCGCAGCCTGGCGAGCAGCTCGTCCATGCCGAACGGCTTCGTGACGTAGTCGTCCGCGCCCGCGTCGAGCGCGTCCACCTTCTCGCTGGAGTCGGTCCGGGCGGAGAGCACGATCACCGGCACGTTCGTCCAGCCGCGCAGGCCCGCCAGCACCTCGAGGCCGTCCATGTCGGGCAGCCCGAGGTCGAGGACCACCACCTCTGGCTGGCGCTCCGCCGCGGCCCGCAACGCGCCCGCGCCGGTGGCAGCGGTGGTCACGTCGAAGCCGCGCGCGGTCAAGTTGATCCGCAGCGCCCGGAGGATCTGCGGCTCGTCGTCCACCACGAGCACCCGTGTCATGCTTCTCCTCTTTCACTCGCGCTCTGCCGTTTCGCCGCATTGGCGTCGGCCAGCCAGACTTGCAGCGTCGCGCCGCCGCCGGGGGTCTCGGCCACGATCACTTGCCCGCCCATCGCCTCGGCGAAGCCTCGCACCACCGACAGGCCGAGGCCGACTCCGACGGTGTTGTCCCGGTCCCCCAGCCGCCCGAACGCCTCGAACGCGCGCTCGCGCTGGTCCGAGCGTATCCCCGGCCCGTGGTCCACCACCGAGATCACCACCTCGCCGCCCTCTCGCTCCGAATGCACCGTCACCTGGGAGTCGGGCGCGTAGCGCAGCGCGTTGTCGATGAGGTTCGCGAGCACCCGCTCCAAGAGGCCGAGGTCGGCGACGACCGCGTTCACGTCCGGGGTCACCTGGACCCGTTTGCGCGCTGTCGCGGGCAGGCTCAAGATGGCGCGGTGGGCGACCTCGTCCACGTACACGCGCTTGCGCTGCGGCGTGATCACCCCGGCCGCCAGACGCGAGGAGTCCAACAAGTTCCCCACCAGAGCGGTGAGCTGGTCGGCGGACTCCTCGATGGTCGCGAGCAGCTCGGCGACGTCCTCCGGGGAGAACTCCACGTCTTGGCTGCGCAGGCTCGACACGGCGGCCTTCACCGCCGCCAGCGGGGTGCGCAAGTCGTGGCTGACCGCCGAGAGGAGCGCGCTGCGCAGCCGGTCCGCCTCGGCGAGCCCTTCGGCCCGCGCGGCCTCTTTCGACAGATCGCCCTGCCTGACCAGGGCAGCCGCTTGCGCGGCGACCGCTTCGAGGACGCGGCGGTCCCGTCCGGCAAAAGTTCTCGGCCCGTCAAGCAGGAGCGTGGACTCCCCGTCCGGGGAGTCCAC